>DVNB01000004.1 GCA_018714695.1 Candidatus Ornithomonoglobus merdipullorum
CACCCCAAAGCCCAATAAATGGCGTAGCTATCGCATTTATTGGGCTTTTTTATGCGTTTGGGTGTTAAACTCGGGATTATATCATGGATAAGCAGATTTTGCAACGAGTATTATATATTTTTCGTGTGCCATTGTGTCCGACTTATGCATATTCTGTTGATTTTGCCATAGATTTATGGTATAATAAACGTATCTCCCGGCGGCTGCCGGGACAATAACGTTTATCGGAGGAAAAACTATGTGGGCATATAACAGTGTATTTTACCAGATCTACCCGCTCGGTTTCTGCGGCGCGCCGTTTGAAAACGACGGGAAGACTGTACATCGCATAACGAAGGTCAAGGACTGGATAGAGCATATAAAGGCGCTCGGCGCGAACGCGATATATTTCTCGCCGCTGTTCGAGTCGGACACTCACGGCTACAACACGCGCGACTTCTTCAAGATCGACTGCCGCCTCGGCACGAACGAGGATTTCAAGGAGGTCACGGAGGCGCTCCATGAAAACGGGATACGCGTCGTTTTAGACGGTGTGTTCAACCACGTCGGCCGCGGCTTCCCGGCTTTTTGTGACGTTGTGAAAAATCGTGAGAACTCCCGCTACCGCGACTGGTTCCATATCGACTTCGGCGGCAACAGCAACTATAACGACGGGCTTTGGTACGAGGGCTGGGAAGGCAATTACGACCTCGTAAAGCTTAATCTTAAAAATCCGGAGGTAGTCGAGCACATCTTCTCGGCAATTAAATTCTGGGTAGACGAATTCGACATAGACGGGCTGCGCCTTGACGTGGCGTACTGCCTTGACTATGACTTCCTGCGCGCGCTCAGAAAATACACCGAGCAGCTCAAGCCCGAGTTCCTGCTTCTTGGGGAACTCCTGCACGGCGACTACAAGGAACGCGTGAACGGCGAGATGCTCCATTCCTGCACGAACTATCAGTGCTATAAGGGGCTGTATTCCTCGTTCAACTCTATGAATATGTTCGAGATAATCCATTCGGTGCAGCGCCTGTTCGGCAGTGATCCCTGGTGTATGTGCCGCGGACTGCATCTGATGAACTTCGCCGACAACCATGATGTGACGAGGATAGCGAGCATACTCGAAAACGAAAAGCATCTGCCGCTCGTCTACGCTATGATGTACGGAATGCCGGGCTTCCCGTGCATATACTACGGCAGCGAGTTCGGTGTGACGGGCAAAAAATCTGACGGGGATCAGGCACTGCGTCCATGCATAGACGAGCCGAAATCAACAGAGCTTACGGAATTCATCGCAAGGCTCTCGGAGATATTCAAAAACAGCGACGCGCTCGTAAACGGAACGTTCCGCTATATAGTACTCGAATGTACACACTGCATATTCGAGCGTAAAACGGACAAGGAGCGCGTGCTTGTGGCAATAAACGCAAGCGCCGAGCCTGTGACATGTCACTTTGACGCGGGCTGCGGAATGGCTAAAGAGCTTATTACAGAAACTGACCACGACTTCGGCGGCGGCAGCACCTTAGCGCCTTACAGTGCCGAGTTCTGGCTCATGGAAAGATAAATCTATTTAGAAGGTGTGAAAATTGGAAAAAACCAATGCATTGGGAACAGAGCCTATAGGCCGTCTCATCGTAAAGCTGTCGCTGCCGACCGTTGCGGCACAGCTGGTAAACCTCTTGTACAACATAGTTGACAGAATATATGTAGGAAGGATACCCGAGGTGGGCTCGCTTGCGCTTGCCGGGCTCGGCGTGACCTTCCCGATAATAATGCTCGTCTCGGCGTTTGCGATGCTCGCCGGGATGGGCGCGCCGCGCGCCTCAATAGCGATGGGCGCCGGAAACTACGAAAAAGCCGAAAAGTATCTCGGAAACAGCACATTGCTGCTAATAATCTTCTCGATAATACTTTCTGTGGTATTTTTCATCACAAAAGACCCGATACTCATGATATTCGGAGCGAGCGAGAACACCCTCCCCTACGCTTCCGATTACATATCGGTATATCTTATAGGGACGATATTCGTGCAGCTCACCTTGGGCCTTAACATGTTCATAACGAATCAAGGCTTCTCAAAGACTAGCATGCTCACCGTATGCCTTGGCGCCGTGCTGAACATCGTGCTTGACCCGCTCTTTATATTCGTATTTGACATGGGAGTAAAGGGCGCCGCGCTCGCCACGATCCTGTCACAGTTCGCCTCCTGCGTATGGGTACTGCTGTTCCTCACAGGCAAAAAAACGATCCTCAAGATAAAGCTCAGGAATCTTATTCCCGATATAAGCATGATAGGCTCAATACTTGCGCTCGGCGTTTCGCCGTTCGTTATGCAGGCTACGGAGTGCATCATACAGCTCACATTCAACAAGGGCATGATCACCTACGGAAATGATATGTACGTAGCGGTAATGTCGGTGCTGTTCAGCATTATGCAGCTCGTCTGGATGCCGCTTTCCGGCTTCTCGCAGGGTGTTCAGCCTATAATCGGCTACAACTACGGAGCAGGCAGGATAGACCGCGTAAAACGCGCCTTCAAGCTCCAGTTCACCGCGAGCCTCATCTTCTCGCTCTGCACTGTGGCGCTGGTAGAGATCTTCCCGGGCTTCTTCCTCGGACTGTTCTCCAACGACGCGGAGCTTATCTCGACCGGAAGCAATGCGCTCCGGCTGTTCATGGCGGGCATGTGCCTCATGGGCGCGCAGAGCGCTTGTCAGCAGACCTTTATAGCATTGGGCGAGGCAAAGACCTCCATGTTCCTCGCGTGCCTCAGAAAGATAATCCTTCTGTTCCCGCTCGCGATAATCATCCCGATGATAACCGATCTCGGTGTATGGGGACTTTATCTTGCCGAGCCGATAAGCGACGTTGCAGCGGTATGTGTGACTGTAGCGATGTTTGCTGTAAGGAGCAGGACCCTTTTAAAAGCAAAGAACTGAAACGGCATATGCGCCGTACGAAAGAGAGGTATGATATGGTAAATTTGAAATGTCTTTTTACTGCTGCCGCGGCAGCGGCAATATTTACGGTTCCGGCGGCGGTATACGCTGCCGAGCCCGCGGACATTGTGTTCACCCAGGAGCCGGACGGAAAATACATCTACTGCAACAACCACGAGGTCATCCGCACGGTAGATCTTGCCGACAACTCTGTCAGGAACCCCAAATATATAATGAACAACGAGGAGCTCACAGCCGACAACTATTCGATGTTCCTATCCTTCTCGAACAGGACGGACATAACAACGAATACAAATCTGGAGAGCTTTACCGCCGAGCAGCGCGGGTTTGACATCGAAGTGGACGTCATGTTCAAGGCACGCGAGGACACCGTTATAACCCTCAAGCGGCTCGGATTTGAGGTGCCTGAGCACCGCGATTTCTTCCTAAACGGCACAGAATATTCGACCGAGGACGAATGGGGCTGTTTTTACTGCTGGGCATCGTACCTTGGTATGCCGATACGTCAGATAAACTCCGGCAACGCCTATTACGGCGATCCCATCGAGGAAACGACTATAGAAATAAAAGCCGGAGAGATAGTATGGCTTTCGGACTATATCGACAATTACCGCGAAGTCCCGTTCTGCCGCTCCGTGAATATCATGGCGGACTTCACAATAGAGAGCGGCGTGTGTGATGTAAATGTGGCGGCGGTGCGCTCGAACGGCGAGCTGAAAAACAGAGACCATGTCAACAAATCGCCGGGCTACGGCTCATATTACCGCGACAAGCAGTACAAGGGCATATCAGACGGCATGAACGAGGTCACAGCCGAACTCAGCTATACAATAGACGATTCCGAGGCGAGCGGCACACTGCTGCCGGTGACCGTCTACAACAAATTCGAGCCGGAGGGAAACACGCTCACCGAGTGGTACACGCATCTGAACCCGAGCGCTGACCCGTGGTCATATGCGCTGTGCGCGGAGTCGGATATGATCTCAATGACGTATTACGATCCTCTAAAGCTCACCTACTACGGCTCAGACGTGCCGGAGGAAGAACGCGATGCGTATTACGTATTCGATACCGAGCACACCGACACGGCAGCCTACGAGTCCGAATACGGCAGCCGGTCCGACTATGTCCCGAACCGCCTGCTCGAAGAGGGCGACAGCAACGATCTCGCCTGCAATCTCGGCAACTACGGTGTGATCTACAATTATAAGATCAAGATAACAAACAACGGCAACAAGCACCGTTATCTGACATACAGGCTCAGAAACTCGTCAAACAACGTTGTGTATGTAAAAGACAGCGAGGGCAATGTAATAAACGGCTATGCGCTCTGCAAGGGCTACCGCTCCGAGAGCGTTACCGACAACATGGCATGCATGTCCATCCCGGCGCAGACGACGTCGGAATACACCGTATGCGTGATCCTTACCCCGAATTATCCGGGCGGAATGGCAAACAGCCTTATGCTGACCGATTATCCCCAGATAATCGAGACATACGAGACCGAGCGCAGCGGTATCGAAAAAGACCGCTTCTTCACCGGCAGAGAGTATTACAAGTGGGATCTCACAACACTTATGCTCAGCAATGACCGCGAGAACTGGCGCAGCGTGACGCTTCCGGACAAGGTCGCAAACGAGATCAGAGGCAACGCGAACGAATACTCGCTCACATATACCGGCGACGGCTATCTGCTGCGTCCCGCTCTCTATGACGCGGGCGTATACAGCCATGCCGACTCGCTTTTCCGGACTGTATATCTGCTGGACGAAAACTTTGCTCTGCGCTCGTCATACACCTTCGGCAGCTATCCGCAGTCCTGCACCGTTGCAAACGGCGTATATTATGTGGAAACCTCCGGAACTGTATTCCGCTCGAATGGATTCTACTGGTGGGATATCGTACAAATGGAAATGCCCTGCTGGAACTACGGCAGATTTTCAGCTGTATGTGAAAACGGTGTTATAAAGCTGTCCGCGGACGGCGAAAACTTTGACGAGGTAAAATATCTCGGCTTCAAGCCCGACTATATAGACTCGTACGGCGAATACTATTACTTCACCGACGGACGCGCGCTCTACCTTTCCGAAAACGGCATCTATTGGGAAGGTATAATAGCTGACGAAACCATAAAAACCTTTGAGGTAAGAGACGACATGCTAATAATAAACGGCAGCGAGGAGCACGAGCTCCCCGAAATCAAGGAAACTGTAGTTATAAAGTACAACGGAACGTATATCGGAACAGAGCATGAGCCGCTTCTGACAGACGGAACAACATATGTGCCTCTCCGAGAGCTTGCGGAGCTTATTGGAGCGGAAGTGGAATGGAACGATGGTCTCATTACACTCACGTCCGGCAAAGAAGAAGCAGTGATAGATACAGCTGCAAAGATTGTCAGCTCAGACGGGACTGAAACCGGAATACAGCTCATGATACAAGACGGCACGACCTATGTGCCTGTGCGTCAGACCGCAGCCTTGCTCGGCTGTACTGTAGACTACGATGAGGATACGAACACGGCGGAGCTTGTTAAATAAAGCAGAAATAAGGCGGACGGAGGGCGGCAGCCCTCCCCTCCCGCTGCACCGTACGTACGGGTCTTATATTTGAATATCCTATTTAGCTTTTATTCCTGGCTTTTTTAACTTTCGTAATTTCGTTTAAGCGGAAAACAAACCCAATATTTTACCATTTTCTAATCTCTTTTTTTCATGTAAATACAGCATCTGAATAAAAATTTTTTTAGGACACATAATAAAAAAAACGTAATTCTTGTGTCTGATTAAGGAGCTGAATTTTATGGATTATAAAGAGCTTGCAAAAGCTATATTAAATGATGTGGGAGGAAGGGAGAATGTAATTTCATTTACGCATTGCGCAACAAGACTGCGTTTTAATTTAAATGACGACAGTAAAATAAACAAGGGACATCTGGATTCAATGAAAGGCGTAATGGGGACTGTAAACAAAGGAGGACAGTTTCAGGTGATCATAGGCAGTGATGTTCCAAATGTGTACCGTGAGCTTAATATGCTGGGTGATTTTGAAGGCGCTGCAAAAGGTTCAGCTGAGCGTGATAACAGAGGTGTGTTCAGCAAGATACTTGATACGGTTGCCGGTATTTTTACCCCGATAATACCCGCAATAACAGGCGCGGGTATTTTAAAAGCCTTTATGGCGCTGCTAACAGCTTTTGGCTGGATCGACAATACATCTCAAACGTACAATATATTAGCAGTATTTTCCGATGCAGCATTCTACTTTCTTCCGTTTCTCATAGCATATTCAGCAGCCAGAAAGCTGAATTGCAATGCAGTTATGGCAATGTCGATCGCCGGTATAATATTGCATCCGAATTTTATATCTATGATAAATAATGTCAAGGAGACAGGTGAAACATTAAAATTTATAGGAATACCTGTAACTCCGGCAACGTATTCTTCATCCGTCATACCGATAATTCTTTCGGTATGGCTTATGTCCTATGTTGAGCCTATAGCGGATAAGATCTCGCCGAAGCCGGTTAAATTTTTTACAAAACCGCTTATTACGCTGGTAGTTACGGGGACGATTGCTATAACCGCTCTCGGACCGCTTGGAACAATTATAGGCGATGGGATCGCAGCAGGGATCGCATTCCTCAATAACTATGCAAGCTGGCTTGTACCGCTTATAATAGGAGCGGCATCGCCGTATTTGGTAATGACAGGAACGCATTACGGCCTTATCCCGATAGGTATAAACAATATTGCCACAGCCGGATTTGATACAATTGTAGGACCGGGTATGCTTGGTTCAAATATCGCGCAGGGCGGCGCAGCATTTGCAGTAGCACTTAAGACGAAAAACAAAACTATGCGTCAGGAAGCGTACTCATCCGGAATAACAGCTGTTTGCGGAATAACAGAGCCTGCTCTTTACGGAGTGAATCTGAAACTGAAGAAACCTCTTATAGCGGCAAGTATAGGAGGAGCTGCAGCCGGATTATATCTTGGCATCACCGGGGTGGGACGGTATACTTCCGGGTCTCCGGGACTTTTGGCTTTGCCCGGATATATTGGGACAGAGGGTTTTACAAATATCATAAATGCTATTATAGGAAGCGCCATAGCGTTTGTGATATCTTTTGCAGCAACGCTGATATTGGGATTCGATGATCCGAAGGAAAGCGAATCAACGGAAGATAACAGCGGAAGCGCTCATGCTATCGTAACTAAAAGTGAAAAGCTGTGTGCTCCGGTAAAGGGCAGAGTAATTCCGATAGAGGAGGTCTCCGATCCTACGTTTGCGGAAAAGATATTGGGAGACGGAGCTGCAGTAGTTCCGGAAACAGGACTTGTAGTATCGCCTTCTGATGCAGTGGTGGAAACAGTATTTGAAACCAATCATGCAATAAGCCTAACGACCGGCAGCGGCGCAGAAATTCTGATCCATATCGGTATAGACACAGTTAAATTAAAGGGTAACCATTTTAAAGCTATGGTCAAAAATGGTGACAAAGTAAAAATGGGTCAGCCGCTTATAGAGTTTGATATAGATAAGATCAAGGCAGCGGGATATGATACCACAACTATGTTAGTTGTAACAAATAATAACGATTATGATCATGTGAAAATAATTAATACAGAAGCGATAGAAAAAATTCCTTTTTTGGAGTTGGAGGTTGGAACTGTATGAGGAGCAAATTTCCGAAAAATTTTTTATGGGGAGGTGCTGTTGCAGCAAATCAATGCGAGGGTGCCTATAGTGAGGATGGAAAGGGGCTTTCCGTTCAGGACGTTATGCCGAGAGGATTACGCGGAGCCAGAACTGAAATACCAACAGAGGATAATCTGAAGCTTAAAGGAATAGATTTCTATCATCGGTACAAGGATGATATAAAGCTGTTTGCGGAAATGGGCTTTAAAGTATTCAGGACGTCTATAGCATGGAGCAGAATATTTCCAAACGGCGATGATGCTGAGCCGAATGAAAAAGGCTTAAAATTTTACGACGATTTGTTTGATGAATGTTTGAAATACGGAATACAGCCGCTGGTCACATTGTCTCACTATGAGCCGCCTTTAGCGCTGGCAGAGAAGTATAATGGATGGCTGGACAGGAGAACGATATCTTTTTTTGAGAGGTATGCCGAAACTGTATTTAAACGTTATAGAGATAAAGTCAAGTATTGGCTCACGTTTAATGAGATAAATGCAATATTGAAGGCTCCGTTTATGTGCGGCGCTATAATGACGGCTAAAGAAGAATTAGAACCATCGCAGCTTTATACGGCAATGCATTATCAGTTGGTAGCAAGTGCGGCCGTGACAAAACTTTGTCACGAAATAATACCGGATGCTATGATAGGGTGTATGATACTTGGTGTAACAGTATATCCGTTAACGCCTTCGCCCAACGATGTGATAAAGACGATGCTTCGTGATCGCGAAACCTATCAGTTTGCGCATATCCATGCCAGAGGAGAATATCCGATATATCTTCTCCGCTATTTTGAAAAGAATAATATAAAAGTCGACATTACAGATGAGGATAAAAGGATATTAAAAAATACAGTCGATTTCATATCATTCAGTTATTATTCGAGTATCTGTGAAAGTGCAAATGAACAAAATGATATGACAGGAGGCAATTTAAGCAAAGGTTTTATCAATCCATATCTGAAAGCGAGCGATTGGGGCTGGCAGATCGATCCAAAAGGGTTGCGATACACCTTGACAAAGCTCTATGATCTTTATTCTCTGCCGTTGTTTATTGTAGAAAACGGTTTAGGAGCTGAGGATGAGCTTATAACGGATGAAAACGGGAATAAAACAGTTTGTGACGATTATAGGATCCAATATCTTAACGATCACCTTGTAGAGGTGGAGAAAGCTATTGACGATGGCATTCCTGTTATAGGATATACCTCTTGGGGATGTATAGATATTGTGAGCGCGTCCACAGCGGAGATGAGCAAGCGTTACGGTTATATTTATGTTGACAGAGATAATGATGGAAACGGATCCTTTGCTCGTTACAGAAAAAAATCATTTGAATGGTATAAAAAGATCATAAGGACAAATGGTGAAGCTCTTGACAGAGAAAACAAAGTTTGAAATAAGCTTTTCGCCGTATAGTAATCGGTATCTTTATCGTATTCTATGAATAGTTATTATTGACAATCAAATTGTATCATAAAAAAACGGCTCAACCCTTTTTAGGCATTGAGTCGTTTCTTTTTTGAGACTGTCTTAACGCGACAGTCCTCGATTTTTATCCAATAATATCCCTTACCACATTCCCGGCTATTATAAGCCCCGCGGCAGACGGGACGAACGCGCAGCTTGCAGGCGTCCTCCCCAAGCCTTTTTTCGGTTCCTCCTTTGAGTATACCACCTTCAAGCTTTTCACGCCTCTCGCGCGCAGCTCGCGCCGCATAACGCGAGCCAGAGGGCATACCGACGTCTTATATATATCCGTCGTCTCAAGCCGTTCCGGGTCTGTCTTATTCCCCGTCCCCATCGCGCTTATGACCGGTATGCCCAGCCTGTCCGCGCGGGTTATTATCTCAAGCTTTGCCGACACGGTGTCGACCGCATCAACTATATAATCGCAGTCCGAAAGATCGTATTCATCCGCGTTCTCCGGAAGGTAGAACACACAATGTGTCACGACCTCGGTATCCGGTGAAATATCCGCGATCCTCTCACGCCAAACATCCGTCTTGTATCTCCCAACGGTGCTTTTGAGCGCTATCAGCTGCCTGTTGATATTAGATTCCGCGACGGTGTCACTGTCAAAAAGGACAAGCCGTCCTACTCCGCTTCTTGCGAGCGCCTCGACAACGTATCCGCCAACGCCGCCTAATCCGAACACCACAACACGGCTCTTTTTCAGCTTCTCAACAGCATCCTCACCGAACAGCGCCGCCGTCCTTGAAAAACGCTCCTCCATCAGTTCATGCTGTCCTCACGCGCCTTGATGAATTCAACATTCGCGCGCTCTATAGCGTTGAGGTTCGACGCATCATCATCGTAATTGTAGTTCGGATCGACCGTATACCACGAGCAGTTCTCGAAATATTCACGGAACACATCCATAGTAAACTGTCTGCCGTGGCGGGCGAATATCTCGTTTCTGCCGAGCGCAAGCACATCCTTCGACTTTCCTGCAAGATCGCTCTCGTCCAGCAGCTCGAATCCCGAATTCGGGAAGATATAGTCTCCCGTATAGTGTGTTATCGCGGTTATCTCATATACGGTATTTCCGTTATACACCTCACTGGTCGGATATGCGCTGAGCGTTATCGGCTTACCCTGTATATATTCCGTGTAAGACGAAGCATCGACATTTGCATAGTACGTCGCACCGTTATAGGTAAACGTCATATATGTTCTTCCGCCGTCTCTTATGACTTCGCCGCCCGTAACGAGCGCCGCAGTAAATCTATCGCCTGTCATGCCGCCCTCGGCACTGTAATTGCCGCCTCCTGTCGTCGCTGCAGAGGTCGAAGGCCGGCCGGACGAGGATGAGCCTCCCGATGATGAACTGCTGCCCGATGAGCCTGATGACGAGCCCGAGGA
>DVNB01000040.1 GCA_018714695.1 Candidatus Ornithomonoglobus merdipullorum
GTATTTATGCGGGATATCCGATATTAAATCTTCGGCAAATTACGTAAAAAAAAACTTAAAATGAGTAAAGAACAGACAAAATATATGGTAAATATATAAATTTTACGTATAATTTAAGCGCATTGAACAAAAAAAAGAAATAATTTTATTCAAATTATAGTCTTTACTCACAAAGTAATTTGTGTTATAATTGTTATAGAATAATCTTGGTGTCGTGTTGCCGACGTGCGTTTTTTCACTTTTTCGGAAAGGCGCTGCGGCAATGTACAGCGTTTGCTGCGCGGCGTTTTGATCGGGATTAATAGTGAGGTGAAGTTGATGGAAGACAAAAAAGAAGTATTGGGGATCAGTGATTTCCAGACATATTTGTTCAATTCCGGCGACAATTTCAGATCGTACGAGCTGCTCGGCGTTCACCGTATAAAAGACGGAGGCCGCGAGGGCTGGCGCTTTGCGGTATGGGCACCTAATGCGCAGGCGGTGAAGATCGCCTGTGATTCCAACGGGTGGACGGGCAACGGCAAGGAGCTTTCAAAGTACGGCAAGACCGGGATCTGGTACGGATTTTTCACGGATTTTAGCAAGGGAGATCTGTACAAATATGCGATAACCGCTCCGGACGGAACGGTATATATGCGTTCGGATCCGTACGCGTTCCGCTGTGAGATGCGGCCGGGGACTGCGTCCGAGGTATACGAATGTTCGAATTTTAGGTGGAGTGACAAAGGCTGGCTCACAAAAAGGGCAAAGAAGGACAATGTCCATAAGCCTATGAATATATATGAGTGTCATGCCGGCTCTTGGAGGATCCACGAGGATGGAAGCTTTTATAATTATGATGAGCTTGCGGACGAGCTGATACCGTATCTCAAGGATATGGGCTATACGCATCTTGAGCTTATGCCGCTCACGGAGTATCCGTTCGACGGCTCTTGGGGATATCAGGTAACTGGTTACTTTGCCGCTACATCGCGCTACGGCACACCGGAACAGCTGAAAAGCTTCGTTAATAAGTGCCACAAAGCCGGAATAGCCGTTATCATGGACTGGGTACCGGCGCATTTTCCGCGTGACGCTCACGGTTTGAGACTGTTCGACGGTACTGCCTGCTACGAGTATGCCGACTGGAGAGAAGGCGAGCACAAGGATTGGGGAACGATGGTGTTTGACTTTGCGAAGGGTGAGGTCATCTCGTTTTTGTCGTCGTCGGCGCATTTCTGGGCAGAGGAATACCATATGGACGGACTGAGGGTTGACGCCGTGTCGTCCATGCTTTACCGCGATTATTCCAGAAGAGACGGAGAGTGGGTCGCGAACAAGTACGGCGGCAACGGAAATCTTGAGGCGGTAGATCTGCTGAGGAAGATAAACAAGATAATGGGCGTTGAATCGCCCGGATTTATAATGATCGCCGAGGAGTCGACCGCATGGCCGCTTGTTACGGCTCCGCCGGAAAATGATGGACTCGGATTCAACTTCAAATGGAACATGGGATGGATGAACGATACTTTAAGATACGTTTCGATGGATCCGTATTTCAGAAGGGATAATCATTCGCTTCTGACGTTCCTCATGATGTACGCTTATTCGGAGAATTTTATACTCCCCCTCTCGCATGACGAGGTCGTGCACGGAAAGAAATCTCTGATAGATAAAATGTACGGTACGTACGAGGAAAAGTTCGCGGCATACAAGACTTTTCTTACGTATTTTATGACGATGCCGGGCAAAAAACTAATGTTTATGGGAGGTGAAATAGGTCAATTCCTTGAATGGCGTTATGACGATCAGCTTGAATGGAATGTTCTTGATCTTGAGCCGCACAAAAAGCTCCATGATTATATAAGAACACTCAATCATCTCTATGTTGAAAGCAAGGCGCTTTGGGAGCTTGAGCAGAGCTGGGACGGCTTCAGATGGATAAACGAGGCCGACAACGAGAACTCGGTGGTTTCTTATATAAGGAGGGGAAAGAGACCGGCGGAGCTGCTCGTTATCGCCGCAAACTTTACGCCATGCGACAGATTGGGCTATAAGCTCGGTGTTCCGTATGAGGGTGAGTACGAAGTCATACTTCATTCGAATTCAACGGAATTCGGCGGCAGCAGGAAAATAAATAAGATGGTGTATCATACCCAGAAACTGCAGTTCAGCGATATGGATTACACATTGTCTGTGCCTATCGACGGAAATTCTGCGATGATTTTAAAAAGAAAAATTGTAAAGAAATAATTAATTGATTTAGGAGATGATTATATTATGGTATCAAAAAACTGTGTAGCTATGATACTGGCAGGGGGACAGGGTTCGAGACTTGGAGCTCTTACCAAGAATGTTGCCAAGCCGGCGGTGCCGTTCGGCGGCAAATACAGGATTATAGACTTCCCTCTTTCAAACTGTGTTCATTCCGGAATAGATACCGTTGGTGTGCTTACTCAGTATGAGCCGCTCGAGCTCAACACGTATATAGGCAACGGTAATCCGTGGGATCTCGACCGTTCGCACGGCGGCGCTTACGTGCTTCCGCCCTATCAGAGCGGTGATACGGGAGAATGGTATAAGGGTACAGCAAACGCTATATACCAGAATCTCGGTTTCCTTGAGGGCTTCAATCCGAAAAACGTTCTGATCCTTTCGGGAGATCACATATATAAGATGCACTATGGTGAGATGCTGAAGGCTCATATCGAGTCCGGCGCTTCCGCGACCATTGCCGTAATGCCGGTTCCGTGGGAGGAAGCGAGCAGATTCGGAATAATGAATACCGATGAAGAGGGACAGATCGTTGAATTCGAGGAAAAGCCTGCAGAGCCTAAGAGCAACCTTGCTTCGATGGGTATATACATATTTAAATACGAGACCTTGAAGAAGTACCTCACCGATGACGAAAGAGATGCGAGCTCGTCAAACGACTTCGGAAAGAACATAATACCGAAGATGCTTGCCGACGGCGAGAAGATGATGTCATACAGATTTGAGGGCTATTGGAAGGACGTAGGTACGATACAGTCTCTCTGGGAGGCAAATATGGATCTTATAGACGATCCTCCGAAATTCGACTTGAATGACAGGAGCTGGGTCATCTATTCGAGAAATTATGCGCTTATGCCTCACTACATGGGTGAGACCGCGCAGATAACAAGATCCACCGTTACAGAGGGCTGCACGATCGACGGAAAGATAGAGCACTCAGTGATATTCAGCGCGGTAACGGTCGGCAAGGGTGCGGTTATAAGGGATTCGGTAGTAATGCCCGGCGCGGTTATAGGCGACGGAGCGGTTGTAGAGAAGTCGGTCATAGGTTCCGGCGCGGTTATAGGCGCGAATGCGAAGATAGGAGTGAACCACGAGTCGGAGGATAATCCGTATAAGTCGAAGTACTGCACTCACGGAATAGTTCTGATAGAGGGCGGAGCAGTTGTTGAAGACGGAGCTGACATATTAAAGGGATCCATGTACCAGGCGTGATGAGAGTCCCTCTCTGAATTTAGTTATTGAAAGGAATGAATTGAATTATGAGACATGATACAATGGGTATTATCCTTACGGGAGATGAGAAAATAGCGCCGTTGACCGATATAAGAGCGAACAGTGCTGTGCCTATTGCGGGAAGATACAGGATCATAGATTTTGTGTTATCAAATATGGTCAATGCGGGAATAGTTAATGTGGGTGTTGCCACCGAGTCGAACTACTCATCGCTTATGGATCATATAAGATCGGGTAAGCCGTGGGATCTTGACAGGAAGAAGCAGGGCCTTAACATCCTCCCGCCGAACCTTGAGAAGCAGCAGTTCGGACTTATAAAAGGAAATATCGACCTTCTCGCCGGCATCAGCGATTACATACACAGGAGCAACCAGACCTATGTTATTCTGTCACTCGGGAATATGGTTTACAATATGGATTTCAATGCGGTATTGGATGCGCATATAGAAAAGCAGGCTGATATAACGGCTGTTTACAAGAACCTCAAAGGAGTTCCCGAGAGCGATCTGACTCATTACACTTTGCTTGAGCTCGATGAGGAGAACAGAGTAAAGGATGTTGAGGTACAGCCGTATTATCCCAAGACAACAAATGCGAGCATGGAAATATATGTTATGGAGAAGGCTCTTCTTGAAAGCATAGTAGACGAGTGCTCGGCAAGGGGCGACGTTGATTTTGTAAAGGACGCGATCATAAAGAAGATGGGCGGAATGCGCATATTCGGCTATGAATTCGAGGGCAAGTGCTACAAGATAGATTCAATGAAATCGTACTACAAGACGAGCATGGATTTCCTGAATGCCGACTACCGCAAGGAGCTCTTTAATCCGGAGCGTCCGATCTATACAAAGACGAAGGATCAGAGTCCGACAAAGTACGGGGATGAGGCTGTATGCACAAACAGCTTCATATCCGACGGATGCGTTATAGAGGGAACGGTAATAAACTCGATACTCTCAAGAGGCGTAAAGATCGCAAAGGGAGCCGTTGTTCAGAATTCCATCATAATGCAGGACAGCGTTATAGAGGAAGGCGTTGAGCTCAATCACGTCGTATTTGACAAGGAAGTCTGCATAACGAGCGGAAGAAAGCTGATAGGACAGGAGAGCTATCCGCTTGCTATAGCAAAGGGAACAAAGATCTGATAAAACAGTGCCGGCGAAAGCGGAGAAACCGCGGCTGCAGTCATGGGCAGCCGCGGAGGTCTCCGTTTGGCGGGCTGTGATATTATGTATTTTACATAATATTTTTTTGACGTAAAGGCAATAAACAGTCAAAACAACCGTTTTTTGCAATTTAATTGACAAAGAGCGAAAAACATAGTAAAATAAAATTGTAAGCATAACGGCAGATTTTCCGGGAAAGGAATTTAGAAGATGAAGGTATTATTCGCAACCTCAGAGTGTGCTCCGTTTGTGAAGACGGGTGGTTTGGGAGACGTAGCCGGCTCTCTGCCGCAGGCGCTCAGAGAAAAAAATGTTGACGCGAGAGTTGTGCTCCCGCTCTACAATTGTATACCGCAGCAGTACAAGGATCAGATGAGATATATAGACCATATATATATCGATATGGCGTGGCGTAAACAGTACTGCGGTATATTTGAATTGGAATTCAACAACTGTATATATTATTTTATAGACAATAAGTTTTATTTTAACGGTGATAAGCCGTATGACTATATTCATCTTGACTGCGAGAAATTCATATTCTTCTCAAAGGCAGTGTTGTCTATTCTTCCGACGATAGGTTTCAGACCTGATGTTATAAACTGCAACGATTGGCAGACAGGCCCTATCCCGGTATTTCTGGACACATTCCAGGACAACCCGTTCTTCAGAGGTATCAAGACCGTTATAACCATTCACAATCTTAAGTTCCAGGGACGCTGGGATTTTAAAGGCATCAAGGATGCGATGGGCATTTCGGATTATTATTTCACTCCGGACAAGATGGAGTATTACAAGGATGCCAATCTGTTAAAGGGCGGCATGGTATATGCCAATAAGATATCCACGGTTTCGAACACATATGCCGATGAGATAACGACTCCGCAGTACGGAGAGGGTCTTGACTCGCTCCTGCGTGCAAGACGCGGTGATCTTGTCGGGATAGTAAACGGTATATCATACGATGACTGGAACCCGTCAAAGGACGGTTTTATAACAAAGAAATATAACACAAGAACAATAAAGGCAGGCAAGGCCGCGAACAAGGCGCAGCTTCAGCGCGAGATGAGTCTGCCGGAGGATCCGGATAAGATGCTGATAGGTATAGTGTCTCGTCTTACGGATCAGAAGGGCTTTGACCTCATAGCGTATAAGCTTGAGGACCTCTGCAACGGCGGCGCACAGATAGTTGTTTTGGGAACCGGGGAAGAGCAGTATGAGAACCTGTTCAGACATTATTCATGGAAGTATCCGGATAGGTTTGCCGCGCGCATAACATATTCGAATGAGCTTTCGCATAAGATATATGCGGGATGCGATGCGTTTTTGATGCCGTCGGCATTTGAGCCGTGCGGTCTGTCGCAGCTCATATCGATGCATTACGGAACTGTTCCGATCGTCCGCGAGACCGGCGGACTTAAGGATACGGTAATACCGTATAACAAATACACCGGCGAGGGAACGGGATTCACGTTTGCAAATTACAACGCGGACGATATGATCCAGTGTGTATGGCGGTCTATGGATGTTTATTATAACAACAAGGATGCATGGTACTCGATCGCCAGACACGGTATGGATGCGGATTACTCATGGGGCGTGTCGGCTGAAAAATATATAGATATGTACTGTGAGCTCACCGGACTTGAGAGACCGTCTTCCGGGGATATAAAAAAAAACAGTAAACCCGAGTGGGATCTAGAAAACTTGCCTGATTTCGCCGAGCGTATCCGCGGAGATTTCGCGAATTCGGAAAGCGCTCTTGAGCAGCTGGCGGCAGAACGAGGCGTGATAGAGGTGCCCGATCCGTTCGGCGGCGACGGTCCCGAGGCGGATCCTCGCGAGGTGAAAAAGCCGGCTAAAAAAACGGCAAAGAGTACAAGATCGAAAAAGACGGGGACCGCGGCGTCAAAGAGCAGGACAACGAAGCCAAAGGCAAATGTCGGTGATGCTGTGGAAAGACTTGAAAAGGCAGTTTCGGCAACGACAAAAACAGCTAAAAAGACCACGAAAAGGACAAAAAAGTCCTGAGGTCTTGAACATACAAATCGGCAGCAGCCGATAAAAAAATCCGTGTTAACGGAAACTAAGGAGAGTATAAAAGCATGGCAGTAAAAACAACCAAGAAGCTCACTCCTCAGCAGGAGGCGCTTAAAAGCGACATCATAGGAAAAGTAAACAGACATTTCGGAAAGATCCTTGAGGAAGCTACACCGCATATGATATATGCGGCATGCGCGCTTACCGTACGAGACAGAATCATGGAAAAATGGGCTGTTTCGCATCAGGAAGTAAAAAAAGAGGGATCAAAGAAGCTGTATTATTTGTCCTTTGAATTCCTTATGGGAAGACTCCTTTGCACGAATATACTGAACCTTATGCAGACCGAGGATTATAAGGCGGTTCTTGAGGATCTCGGGTATTCGCTTGAAGAGGTGGCGGAGCTTGAAAATGATGCAGGTCTCGGAAACGGCGGACTGGGACGTCTTGCGGCGTGTTTCATAGATTCGCTCACGACGCTTGATCTTCCGGCGTACGGATGCACACTCAGATATGAGTATGGCCTGTTCAGGCAGAAGATCGTTGACGGATATCAGACGGAGCTCCCGGATTCATGGCTGGAGTACGGAAATGCATGGGAAGTAGCGCGTCCCGAGGAGGCTGTGAAGGTCACATTCGGCGGCGATGTTCACACGACCTGGGAAAACGGATCGATGAAGATCAGCTACAGCAATGAGAGATCGGTTATAGCTATGCCGTATGATGTTCCGTTATGCGGATATGACTCAAAGGTCGTAAACAAGCTCAGGCTCTGGAGCGCAAAATCAGCGACCGATTTTGATATGCGCGCATTCAATCAGGGTGATTATGTAAGAGCTATGGAGGAAAAAGAGCTTGCGGAGGTCATCTCCAAGGTTCTTTATCCCGAGGATAATCATACAGAGGGAAAGGAGCTGCGCTTAAAGCAGCAGTATTTCCTTGTTTCGGCAACACTGCAGTGGATACTCAAGGAATTTGAGATGAGAAACGGAGAGGATTGGGATCTGCTTCCCGAGAAGGTCGTTATCCACATAAACGATACTCATCCTACCATGGCTATCCCGGAGATGATGCGTCTGCTTATGGACGAAAAGGGACTCGGCTGGGATGAAGCATGGGAGATCGTTACGCATGTGTTTGCGTATACGAACCATACGGTAATGAGCGAGGCGCTTGAGAAATGGCCGCAGGATATGTTCAGAAGGATCCTTCCGAGACTGTACATGATCCTTGAGGAGATGAACAGACGTCTTATGGAAAGGCTCGAGGCGTCCTATCCCGGAGACAGCGCAAAGCACAGATACATGGCTATACTTGCCGACAATCAGGTATCGATGGCTAATACATGTCTTGCAAGCTGCTTTGCTGTAAACGGTGTATCGAAGCTTCACACGGATATCCTTAAGAATGATATATTCAAGGATTATTATCTGATGGATAAGGACAGATTCCATGCCATAACAAACGGTATAACGTTCAGAAGATGGATAGCAAACTGCAATCCGGCGCTTACAAAGCTTATAGACGATACTATAGGAGAGGGCTGGCTCAAGGATGCCGACAAGCTTTCCAAGCTTGCCGACTATGCCGAGGATCCGGTGTTCCAGAAGAAGTTTGACGCGATAAAGAATGCGAATAAGAAGATGGTGGCGGACTATATCCTTGAACACAACGGCATCAAGGTAGATCCCAATTCTATCTTTGACATACAGTGTAAGAGACTGCATGAGTATAAGCGCCAGATGATGAATGTTCTGCATATATTGGCGGAGTATAACAGGATACTCAGTGACAAGGCATACGCGGAAAGCTATTATCCGAAGACGTATATCTTCGGCGCCAAGGCTGCGCCGGGTTACAAGAGAGCAAAGCTTATCATCAAGCTTATCAACTCTGTGGGTGAGCTTATCAATAATGACGAGCGCATAAATGATAAGATAAAGGTCGTATTTGTGGAGAACTACGGTGTATCGATCGCTGAAAAGCTCGTAACTGCGGCGGATGTTTCGGAGCAGATCTCAACTGCCGGAAAAGAGGCATCCGGAACAGGAAACATGAAGTTTATGCTTAACGGCGCGGTTACGGTAGGGACCATGGACGGTGCGAATGTTGAAATGTATGAGCAGGTAGGCGATGACAACATCTATATATTCGGACTGCGTTCGGATGAGGTCGCTGCAAGAGAGCGCATACCCGGCGGAGACGAGGTAAAGAATATCTATGCCACGAACGCTGTGCTGCGTCACGCACTTGAGCAGCTTATAGACGGAAGCATCGTTCCAGAGAATACAAATCTGTTCATGGATCTGTATAACACACTTCTTTTCGGAGATTACGGATATCCGGATACCTACATGGTCCTCAGAGATTTTGAGGATTATATGAAGACTCAGGAACAGATATCCAAGGATTATCAGGACAGATCAAAGTGGATCGCTAAACAGATCATGAATACTGCAATGTCGGGATATTTCTCGAGTGACAGAACTATTCGCGAGTATAACGATCAGATCTGGCATCTGGAGCCTATCAAATAATCTGCTGTAAGATAGATTTAACAAGCAATAATGAGATCAAGACCTATAAGGCGGGGGGTTCCGCCTTATAGGCCGATAAATCCCGGCGTATTGTTGGGATTTTTTTGCGGTCAAGCGGATCCGGCTCTGTTATTTGCATATAGCAGCCGTAGATGCTGATCGGAAATATGAAGTCAAGGAGGAATTATGGAGATAGAGCACAATTCCAGACAGGAGTTTTTTCGCTCTCCGTTCGGCGCCGTAACGTGCGGTACGGAGGTGCGCTTGAGACTGTCGGCCAACGGCATGGGGATACCGCGGGCGGTAAAGCTGATATATAAGACTGACGGAGGCGAAGAGACATATCATGATATGCCTTATGTGTTCTCCATTTTGGGAAGCTGTATATACGAGACAACGATCCGTGTTCCTGATATGGCGGGACTGATCTGGTATTACTTTCAGCTTGAGACCGATAACGGTGTAGTGTACTATGGCAACAATTCCGAAAATCTCGGCGGAAAAGGCGAAACGAGCTTTCAGTCACCGTCGCATTCTTTTCAGATAACTGTTTACGATGAAAAATACAAGACCCCGGAATGGTTTAAGGACGCCATAGCGTATCAGATATTCCCCGACAGATTTTATAACGGGAATGAAGACGGCTCATTTTTATATGAAGGCGATGATATGATACCGAGGAAATGGGGCGAGCAGCCGTATTATAAGGCTGAGCAGTTCGGCGGCGATTACAAAAACAACGATTTTTTCGGCGGTAATCTCAAGGGCATAATAAAGAAGCTCCCGTATCTTGAGGAGCTGGGTATAACGGTCATATACCTGAACCCGATCTTCAGATCGTGTTCAAACCATAAATACAATACAGGAAACTATGAAGAAATAGATCCGATGTTCGGTGATGAAAGGACTTTCAAGGAGCTTTGTATAAAGGCCAAGGAACGCGGGATAAGGATCATTCTTGACGGTGTGTTCAATCATACAGGCTCAGACAGTAAATATTTTAACAAATACGGAAATTATGACAGCGTCGGCGCGTATCAGTCAAAGGATTCGCCGTATTACAGCTGGTATAATTTTGTGGAGTATCCTGACGTGTACGAGTCCTGGTGGGGGATCGACACTCTTCCGCAGATCGTTGAGACGAGTCCGGAGCTGAGGAAGTATCTGCTTTCCGGCAAGAATGCGATAATAAAGAAGTGGCTCAGATGCGGCGCTTCGGGCTGGAGGCTTGATGTGGTCGACGAGCTTCCCGACTTTTTTGTGAAGGAGCTTAGGGAAAATGTGAAGAAGACCGATCCGGATGCGGTGATCATAGGCGAGGTCTGGGAAGACGCGTCCAACAAGATCGCGTACGGTGAGCGCCGCCAGTATTTTTACGGCGAGGAGCTCGATTCGGTAATGAACTACCCGTTGAGAAACGCTTTGATCGATTTTGCTCTGTGCAGGATAGACGCTTATGAATTTAACAGGCGTATAATGAGTCTTAAAGAAAATTATCCGATGCCGGCGTTTTATTCGCTGCTGAATATGCTTTCGTCACATGATGTCGAAAGGATAGTAACGCTCATGGGCGGTGTGCCAAACCGGCATGAGATCGGCCGTGAGGAGCAGGCCGCATTCAGCCTCAACGGGTACGCGTTGAATATGGCAAGGAAAAAGGTAAAGCAGCTTATCGGCATGATAATGACAATGCCGGGTGTACCGTGTCTTTTCTACGGCGATGAGCTGGGTGTTCAGGGCTACGGGGATCCGTTTTGCAGAAGTACATTCCCATGGGACAGCATGGATGAGGTCGATCCCGGCGCGGAAATGAGAAACTGGGTAAAAGCGCTTACCTGTCTTAGGAAATCGTCAAAGGCGTTCAGCACGGGAGAATTCAACTATGTGTACAGGATAGGATACACGTATGCATATATCCGTGAATACGAGGACGAAAAATACATCGTGCTTGTAAATTTTGATAGTACGTACAAGGATATTAGGCTCGACGCCGCAAAATACGGGGTGACGGGGCTCAAGGCTATGCTTTCGACAGATTCGGCAAATTCGGAATACGAGTCCTGCGACGGAGTATTCTTTATAAAGACGCCGCCTCAGTCGCTTGTTATATTTAAAGAAGTGTAGCCAAAAATCGAACAAAATAGTCTGTTTTTTATATTGATATTCTGTAGGACTTGTTATATTATATAATAAAATAGGAAAGAGTGTAGGACAGTATTATAAGGTATTACTGCTAAAGGAGAGATTATTATGAATAAGAAATTCGTTTCACTGTTTGCTGCGGCTGTGCTGAGCATTCAGGCTGCGGCAATGCCGATCATTGCCAATGCTGAGGCGAGTGTTACGTACATCACGGATTCCGACTTTACCGACTGCGCGGTGGGAGGAAATACCGGTCAGGGAATATACGGACTGAACATCATTCAGGACGGTGCTCCGTGGCTTACGAAAGGATCGGCAAGCGAACATTATGAGACATATATGCATGATGACGAGCGTGATGTGAATTACTGCAATATGTACTCGAACAGTGACAAATCGGGTACAGATGACGGTGCGGGATCGATGTATATGTATCAGAGAGATACTACTACAACGTTTTCGCAGACATATGGCTATTGCCAGTTTGACATAAGAATGAATTCCGGAAAGTTTGCTCTTATGATAGGCTCGTTTACAGACCCGACCTCATCGACAGATTATCTTGCCAATACGATAACCTTCGGTGACGGCGCTATAACCGCTACCGATGGAGCAAGAACATCGACAGTTGCTTCCATCAAGGAAGGAGAATGGTATACGGTCAAGGTAATGGTAAACAATGTTCTCCAGTCTGTAAGCATTTCCGTAACGGATATGGATGGTACGGTAATAGGCACACTTACGGATGCCGCTTATCAGCAGGCTGACTGTGACAAGGTAAGGATCTGGTGCTTCGGTTACCTCCGCGGCAACAAATATGATTACGATCTTACGAACGTAACTATACATAACTCAACAGATGCGGAGAATCCGTTCTCTATCTGATAGAGGGATGATTTAACAGGAAACATCTGCCGGATATATGTTATATATCCGGCAGAATTTGATTTATGAAGATAAATTTGAGAAAAATAACCTCTTTGTCAAAAACCGTCATATGCAATATATTGTGTCGAAGATATAGTGAACACAATATATTATATGTGTAAAAAAAATTTAAAATTTTTGCTGGATTTTAATAAACTTTTACTTGAATTTCGGTTACAGATAGTGTATAATTAGAATGTGGTGTAGATTTTATACCTTCGAAGACATGTAAAAAAACATATGAAGATGCGGAGGGAGAGAGACTTTATGCGTCAGAAAGAAGTTTTTTCACATGACCTTTGTGACAATGAGGCGAATGAAAGCTTTGAAAGACTTGTTTTGCAGGATGCCAGGCTGGTAAAGCCCATACTCAGAGAGCGATTTCTGAAGGATTACATACTCGGCACGGGAGATGCCGATGAGGCTTTTAATATGTACTGCAGTGCTTTTTCCGTGGACAGGCGTACGCCTGTCAGAATGGCTGTAATAAAACCGGACAGACCAAGCTCGTATGATGATCTGTTTTACATAAAGAATACGGCGGGCGGTTATCTGGGGGAGGACCGGGTCATTCTGAACACATCGATGCAGGACTGCACACTGCTTATTACAGACAAGCTCAGTGAAAAAGAGATGGATGAGCTTTTACAGCATATAGCTTATGTTGTGCGCGAGTGCTATGATATGGATATTATATCTGTGTACAGCCGGATGATACCTATCCAGGACGCTCCGGAAACCTTTAAAAGAATGAGAGCATGCACAGAGTATTCGTTTTATTCAGAGTCTGCCAGGGTAATATGTGAAAGCGACATTAAGATCAGCAGAGATTCGGTTACGCTCACGCCGCAGTACTCCGGTATTGAGGAGGCTGTTTCGAGCGGAAACGAAAATAAAACATTAGTCCTGTTAGAGGAGTTTTTTTCAGAGCTTGAACGCTCTATGCCCACTCCGGCGGTGGCAAAGACCTATTGTCTTGAGCTCTATGTGTGCATAATCAGATGCTGCGAGACCGATAAGATCGATATCTATATGAAGGGTATCGTATCTATTCAGGAGGGCAGAAGCTTTAACGAGATCAAGGAGTTCATTAAAACAAAGGCTGCGGAGATAGCGCGTTCAAACACGCCGAAAAACATCAATATTTACAGTTCACTCATCAAGGATACGATCCGCATCATAGACGAGAATATCGGAAACGAGAAATTATCGCTGAGATGGATCGCAAGCACAATTTTATATACCAATGTTGATTACTTAGGAAAAATATTCAAAAAAGAAACCGGTATGAATTTCTCTCATTATGTTATGGAAAAGCGGATGGAGCTTGCCAAGACACTTATAATGGAGGGAAAAAAGGACAGGATCTACGAGGTGGCGGAAAAGGTCGGATACGGTTCAAATTCGCAGTATTTCAGTCAGGTATTCAAAAAATACACAGGTATATCGCCGCTCGAATACAAGGAAATAACGAGACTGTCTTCAAAGAACAAATTAAATTCAGATTCAAAAAAGGCAACAGCTTTTTGAATATAAACTAAATGGAGGTATTGTAATGAGTAAGAAAATAAAAGGGCTTATCTGTGCCCTGCTCGCAGGAATGATGGTGACTACTTCATGCGGACTCACATCTCTTGCTGCGGATGAAGATACATCTGCCGAAACAACGGCGGAGACAACCGCAACAGAGGAGCCTACTGAAGAGTCCACATTGGAAGAAGGGGCAGCGGATGCGGATATAACCGATGAGGAAAAGGAAGCGCAGGATGCGGCAGAAGCAACAGCTACTCCGTCTGCCACAGAGGAAGCGGCAGCAGAGGCAACTGAGGCGCCCTCGACCGGTGCGTATGACGATGATACATATTATCAGAATGCCTTGCAGCTCTGTTCCGCTCTGGGGATCATCCAGGGATATGAGGATGGTTCGGTACAGCCGGAATCGACTGTAACGAGAGCGGAGATGGCAACCATCATTTTGAGAATGCTCAATACTACGTCAACTTCAACATATGCGAATGTGTTCCTTGACGTTGCCGCGGATCATTGGGCAGCAAACAATATACAGACTGCGGTTGAACAGTCTATCGTAAACGGTATGGGCGACGGAACGTTCCAGCCGGACGGAAGCGTAACGTATGAGCAGGTAATAAAGATGCTCGTATGCGCTCTTAACTACGGAATAGATGCGGAGAGAGCCGGCGGATATCCGAACGGATATATATCGGTAGGCGGGTCATCTCTTTCGCTCCTCTCGGGTGTAAAAGGTCAGACCGGACAGGCTATGCAAAGAGGAGAGGTAATAAAGGCGGTATATAACGCCATAAACGCTCCATACAGAGAGATTGTAAGATTTGACAACAACAGTCCCGTATATTCCGCGGTAGACACGCTGGGGATCGCGAAGTTCGATCTTTATGAGGATGACGGTATCCTTACGGCAACTCCGAACATGACCATAACAGCGGGAACGCAGACAAAGGACGGAAGAGTTGTCATTGACGGTGTTGAGTACATATGCGCTCTTACAGGAATAGACGATCTTCTCGGAACGCCGGTAGAGTTTTACTATATAGACTCGAATACGGATGATCCTGAGATCATAGCTATGTATGCTGACGGAGACAGCGATTCATTCACTTTCGACGCCGATATGATAAGTGAGATGGATTACGAGGCAGGAGATCTCAGGGTCTATACATCGGAGACGGGAACTAATACAAAAAGATATAATATCGGTTCCGCTACCGTTATGTACAATGGGACGGTAATGACAGCGGCAGATTTTGCGGCTTCCGAGTATGCGGATGATATGTCATTCAATGACTTTATAGTGCCTGAGGTGGGAAATGTTCAGATCATAGACTATGACGGTGACGGCGCGTATGATGTTCTCATGATAAACAAGTATGAGACGATGCTTGTAACAAATGCTACATCAGAGAGACTTTCAGGTAAGATAGATAATGTAACTACCGTAATTGATGTTGAAGAAGACGCTGACAGAACAATAACCGTAACAAAGAGCGGTTCCGAGGCTACTGTAAGAAATCTCCGCAAAAATGATGTCGCTTCTATAAAGAGAAACATTGATGATACGATGATAGATATCGTTGTCACGGGCGAGACGATCACCGGAACGATCGAGAGCGTTATGCAGGATGAGGAAGACGGCACAGAGATCGTTGTAAACGGTCAGGAGTATGAAGTCGATGCAAATGCTGAGGAAAATGTCAGAAATGGGGCATCGGTTATATTGTACCTTGATATGTTTGACAGAGTTGGATATATTGAGTCTTCCACGGGAAGCATGTTAAGTTCCAGTGAAAAGTACGCTGTAGTTGCAAATGCATATGTTGAAGACAATGGCGATGCGGTTGTGAAGCTCATAAATCAGGACGGCGAATCACTTACGCTCACAATGGCTGATACAGTCAGGTTCTGGGGACCTAGAGATACGGAATCGTCAACTGTAAGCAGTTCCGAAGTCATTGATATTGCAAGTTCCGATGAATTGTTCGTACAGTGCGATAACATGCCGGTAAAACTTTGCAAATATAGAGATAATTCAGAAGGTAAAATAACGATGTTGTATTTTGCAACAGCAGCTACAGATGAAAATGAATCTACGGATGCTCTCAGAATTTATACTAATAACAGCGGTAATGCATCGCTTGCAAATACGTCATCGGTGGGCGGTGCTGTAGCTGGATATTATATTGAAGATGGAATAGTGGAATTCACCATTCCTAATACAGAAGCGGATAGGCGTAATCCGGCCAATTACAGCGTTGGAGAGGTAAGCAGTTCTTCATATACTATATATGATGGAGGTACAACAGTATCGTTTGCAATAGCCGATTTTGTGAATTCAAGATATCCGTCTGTACTTGTTAAATTTGAAGCGGGTTCAAATACAGTTACACCTCTTAGTGATATAGATACAGCCGGAAACAACCCAACGTTCATCCTTTCCAGAATAGTCGAGGCTGTGGATGAAGAAGATAATAGAATCTTTAATTTAGTGGGTTATTCGGGTGGTGCAGAAGTAACATATACAACTTCTTCAAATACGGGAGTATATGATATTGATGTAGCTGCAATGCCTGACGATAGACAATACACTGGTGAATGTATATTTGATGCTACGAAGGATGATGCTGAGATATTGACAGATCTTATTCAGCCCGGTGATATCTTCATTGTGGCAAATGGAGGTAAAACACTTGGACGGCTCATAAATATAGAGGATGTTGCAAGGACAGCAGTGACCGGATCGACTGATGCTGTAGTAGCTGTAAATGGTGTAAGCTACAACCAGGGCTCTCGTGATACGTATTTTGCGGGATTTGCGACACAGGTGGATATAGCTGATTCGGCATTCATAACGATTTCTGACTATGCAAGAAGTGCGGAAGGCGGCGTTGCTTATGACACGTCGGCGTTATTCAATTATGTAACGCTTACTGTAGATTCAAACGGCAATATCATTGATACAGAAGTGGACGAGTCGGGCGGTATGGAGCCGGGTGAGATACTTTGTTACGGTGATGATCCTGCAGAGTTTGATTATGGATTCTTTAAGCTGTTCAAGGGTAGCATGCAAAATGGTTATATAATAAGGATTCAGATAGAAGACTAATGTTGTGATTGAGTATAATGATGGTATGAGGGGGACCTAAAAGCGCCTCATACCATCATCTCTAATCCTGATAGGAGGAAAATATGGTTAATTTAAAAAAGATAATTGCTGCAGCGGCATCTTTATGTATTGCATGTGTATCATTTAATCTTGTATTTGCCGCTGATGAAGGTGACTCGGCAGAGGTTATAGTAGGTGGCTATAATTTCGATAATTTCACCGATTATATAGGAGAAAGATTTCTTCAAGCCAAGGAAGAGCAGACTTTGGATCTCGAAGGTGGAGTTCAGGTAGCTTTAGGAGCTCGTAGTGATGGCGCTAATGGGAATACAGGATGGTATTCATCAGAGATAGATGCAGAACACGGTTCGAGTGGGCAGGCGAATCTAGGACAATATGTAACTTCTGCAAGAGGTCCTCTGGTTAAATTCAATATAGAAAGCAATGTTACCGCTGGCAAAAGGGTTGGAATGAGATTTGAATATTATCCTGTAAATGGTACAGGAAACACGGCTGATCTTATATTATATGATGCTAGTGCAGCGTTGCAGATAGCTTATCTTACAGTTGGTCAGGAACTTATAGAGAACGCTTGGAATAGTATTGAGTTAATGGTAGAGACATCGGGTTCAACGACTTTGATAGTTAATAATAATATTATTGACTCATCAGATATGACACCTTCCACCTACCCTCAGATAAAGTTTACAGAAGTTGCTTCAGATAAAGATTTACAGTCCAGAGGTAATATTGATAACATTGAGTTATATACTGGCGGAAAATTGACAGATGAACAGCTGCTTAATATTTATGCATCGAATATTGTTATTGATACCGAGCAAAATACTGTAAATGAATCCGCTGATGGTAACGCTTACGATGTGTATGGTAACTTCAGCTTGCCGAGTTCAACTGATGTTCAGATTGAATGGAGAGTAGAGCAGAGACTGAAGGATACAGACGATCAGTGGGAGCAAAGTCAATATGTCTCAATTGCCGGAAGAAATTTAACAATATCGGATATTAATGAGGCTAGTAAATATGATACGAGATTGGTTGCTATAATTTCATACAATGAAGCTTCGATGGAGAAATATTTTTCTCTTAATCTTAAATCGGAAATGACCGCTTTACAGGAATATGCCGACTCTATGCAAATCAAGGATGCAATAACAGGCACTGATTTGACGCCTGGTGAAGATAATATTTATAGAATCGACAGCGATATAAGTCTTGATAATGGAAATGAGCTTATAAATGTTAATTGGGCATGCTACAAGGAAGAGACGGTAGTTGAAACTGATGAAAATAATGAACAGGTCGAGAGAACGGAATGGGTTGAATCTTCAATAATAGACGCTAATGGTGAATTTTATCCAACAGATTACGTCGGTACGTTAAAACTTACGGCTACGCTCAGTTTTAATAGTACAGAATTAACAAAAGACTATTTTGTTGCATCAACAGTAAATGCCGTAACGGATTATATAGATCCTACAATAAATGGAATTGTAGTAACATCAGCAGACGATACTACTGTTGTGTATGAAGACGCAAAAAATATTGGTATTGTAAATCGTGATTTACAGTTCCCGACGAGTGTTAAAGTGGCGGATGGAGATGTTGAAATCGTCTGGGAAGTTATTTCGGGAGAGGAATATGCTAGCATTGATAAAAATGGTCTTCTCACGATTATGACATCAGATAATTCAGCGCATGAAGTTGAGATGAAAGCCACATTTACATATGTAAAGAACTCAAAAGATATCATTTCGAAAACTGAAGAAGGATATAAGTTCTCGATTCAGTTCACTGAAGATGATGCAAACAGCGATGATGCCGCGCTTGACAAGTACAAGGTTCGTTTTGATGCGGCAAATGAAGACCAGTTTGATATTCCATCATCTACGTCTTCGGATATCGAGCTTATCACTGAAGGTGAGTTCGGATCGAGCATCAAATGGACTTCGAATGCTCCCACAATAATATCGAACAGCGGAGACTTCACAAGACCGAGTACAAACAGAAACGTAACGCTCACAGCATCGATAATGAGTGGTGCATTTTCTGAGACAAAGACGTTTGAAGTAACTGCAAGAGCCAGAAGCACATCAAGCGGCAGCGGCGGCGGTGGCGGCGGCGGTTCGACATCGTCGACAGGATCAACATCGAACATCGATACAAGCGGCACTATCGCGCAGGCAAATCCCGGCACGATAACTACTCCGCAGTCATCGCAGGAGATCGTTGACGAGCTTATCCAGCAGAGAGAAGAGGCTGAGAATAGATTCACCGATATAGGCGGTGTTTCATGGGCAAGAGACGCTATAAACGGCCTTTACGATGCAGGCATAATAAATGGTAAGACAGAAACGACGTTTGCTCCGAACGACAATGTAACACGCGCTGAGTTTGCAAAGATGCTTATGGGTGTGTTTGGACTCACGAGCTCAGGCTTCACAACATCAAGCTTCTATGATGTACCGACGGACGCATGGTACTTCCAGAGCGTTGAAAGTGCATATAACCTTGGTATAATTAACGGTGTAAGTGCGGGATATTTTGATCCGGATGCAAATATCACAAGACAGGATATGGCTGTTATGGTAATGAGAGCGGCTACGGTTGCGGGTCAGTCAGTAACGGCTGTAGAAGAGGCAGTAACATTTGCTGATGATGCAAGTATTGCGGATTATGCGAAAGAGGCAGTTTCAACACTGCAGGCAGCAGGTATAATCAACGGTGTATCCGATACAGAGTTTGCGCCGGTAAGCAATGCTACAAGAGCACAGGCTGCTCAGATATTGTACAGCTTCTTATAATCATAATTTTATTACTCCATTAGTTAAAGGACGAGCGGAAACCGTGCATTGACGAGTTCTGCTCGTCTTTTAATATAATCGAATTGGTTTCAAACAAAAAATAAAGGACCGCGTCAATATGCTGACGCGGTCACTTGCTATTCTGCCTTTTCAAATATAAGCTGCAGATCGTCTCTTACAAGCACAAGTCTGTCATCTAAGAATCCGATGGAATAATCCTCAGTGACTTCACCGCCATAGTAGGTGAGCGTCAGAGTGTTTTTATCGAGAGTATAATTCCCCTCAATGGAATCATTGACATATGTGCCGTCATCATTGAATGTGATTGAGACGGAGTTCTCATCATTTTCCCATGTTCCAATAATGCTTGTATTCTCAACGGGAGTTTCAAAAACTTCACTGCTCACCGCTTCCCTGGATGATACCGGACCGGAGGACGGCGAGGCTGCCGGCGAAGCCGACGGCTGTTCTTCCCCATTGCCGCCGCATGCGGAAAGCGACACGCAGAGGGACAGCGCTGCAGCAGCTGCAAATAGTTTCTTCATAAGATCATCACCTTTATTTTACGTCTACCTTTTCACCGGCAAGTACCTTTGTCATTGTTCGCACAGCACACATTTTTCCGCACATTGAGCATGTATGCTTTTCCTCAGGAGGAAGCTCATTATAATATCTCTGCGGCTTTTCCGGTTCGATAGCATACGCGAACATCTCATCCCAGCAGACCCTGCGGCGGGCGTCACTCATCTTGTCGTCTATATCGCGCGCGCCGGGTATACCCTTGGCAATATCGCCTGCATGTGCCGCTATCTTTGCCGCTACGATTCCCTCTTTAACATCGTCTGCATTCGGCAGTCTTAAATGCTCTGCCGGTGTAACATAGCACAGAAAATCAGCTCCGTGCGCAGCAGCCACAGCACCGCCGATAGCTGATGTTATATGGTCATATCCGGGCGCAATATCGGTCACAAGAGGTCCGAGAACATAGAATGGCGCATTATGGCAAAGGCGCTTTTCGAGCTTCATATTGGCCTCTATCTCGTCTATAGACATGTGACCCGGTCCCTCTACCATTACCTGAACATTGTGAGCCCATGCGCGCTCCGTAAGTATGCCCAGCTCTATGAGTTCAGCTATCTGTGACGCGTCTGTCGCATCCTTTGTACATCCCGGGCGGCACGCGTCGCCGAGGCTGATAGTAACGTCATACTTTTCAAGGATGTCAAGTACCTTGTCGTAGAATTCGTAAAACGGATTTTCATTTCCGGTCATCTCCATCCATGCGTAAATGAGCGATCCGCCGCGTGAAACGATATTGGTAAGACGCTTTGTATCCTTAAAATATGAAGCTGTTCTGCGGTTTATCCCGGCGTGGATAGTCATAAAGTCAACGCCTTCCCTTGCATGAGCCTCTATGACCTCAAGAAATTCATCAGCGGTTATGTCGGCAAGCTCCTTGTCGAGATATCCAACAGCATCGTACATAGGTACAGTGCCTATCATTGCGGGACAGGTATCAATGACCTTTTGGCGGAAATCATGAGTCTTTCCATAGCAGGAAAGATCCATTATAGCCTCTGCTTTCATCTTGACAGCCATATTGACCTTTTCCATCTCAACTTCATAGTCCGTGCAGTCCTTTGAGATACCGAGGTTCACATTGATCTTTGTGCGAAGACCCTCTCCCACTCCCTCCGGGCTGATCGACTTATGATTTTTATTGCATGGGATAGCTACCGTTCCCCGTGCAACGCGGTCACGGAGTGTCTCGGGTGAAATATTCTCTTTCTCTGCAACGATCTTCATTTCGGGCGTTATAATGCCCTTTTTCGCCGCATCCATCTGAGTCGTGTAATCCATTGAAGAAAACCTCCTTGTGTATTTTGAAATATGATTTTCGGGAGGAATAAAATTATAAAAAATGCCGTCATACAGACAGCAAAACCAAACCTGAACTTCCCGTACCGGCATTATCCGGCAAACGGTCAATGGGTCGGAACGCATTCCCTCTCAGCCTTAAGCTCCCCGTGTATTCATATTGTTACATACATTATATATTATATAGATGCGGATGTCAAGGAATTCTTAAAAATTATTTCCTTAAAAAACGCATCCCCGAAGGGATGCGCTGTGGATATTCACTTTATTATTTAGCAGCTCTGTCCTGCTTGATCTTAGCCTGTGCAGCTGCGAGTCTTGCGATCGGAACTCTGAACGGTGAGCATGAAACATAGTTCAAGCCAACATTGTGGCAGAATTCGATAGTTGACGGATCACCGCCGTGCTCGCCGCAGATACCGAGTGTGATATCCGGACGAACCGAACGTCCGAGCTCGGCAGCCATCTTAACGAGCTTGCCTACGCCTGCCTGGTCAAGCTTAGCGAACGGATCCGACTCATAGATCTTCTTTGCATAGTAATCCTCAAGGAACTTACCTGCGTCGTCACGTGAAAGACCGAAGGTCATCTGTGTAAGGTCGTTTGTACCGAATGAGAAGAACTCAGCTTCCTTAGCGATCTCATCAGCGAGGAGAGCGGCTCTCGGGATCTCGATCATTGTACCCACCTCATACTTGAGGTCTGAGCCTGCCTCTGCTATGATAGCGTCGGCTGTATCGCAAACTACCTTCTTGACATACTTGAGCTCATTTACATCGCCTACAAGCGGGATCATGATCTCAGGTGTAACTGCCATGCCCTCTGAGTTTACCTTGAGTGCAGCCTGAATAACAGCAGTTGTCTGCATCTTAGCGATCTCAGGATATGTTACGGCGAGACGGCAGCCTCTGTGACCGAGCATCGGGTTGAACTCCTTAAGTCCGTCACATGTGGCCTTGAGCTCCTCAAATGTGAGACCCATGTCGTCTGCAAGTGCCTTTATATCGTCATCGTCCTGCGGAACGAACTCGTGAAGCGGCGGATCGAGGAATCTGATGACAACGGGATGTCCCTCAAGAGCTCTGTAAAGCTCCTCAAAATCACCCTGCTGCATCGGAAGGATCTTAGCAAGCGCCTTCTCTCTCTGCTCAACAGTCTTTGAAACTATCATCTCACGAACTGCAGCTATTCTTGACTCCTCAAAGAACATATGCTCTGTACGGCAAAGTCCGATACCTTCAGCGCCGAATGCAGCAGCCTGCTTAGCGTCTCTCGGAGTATCAGCATTTGTTCTTACCTGAAGAGTTCTAACTGAGTCAGCCCACTCCATGAATGTCTCGAAGTCACCTGAAATATTGGCTTCCTGTGTCTCTATAGCGCCCTCGTAGACGTTTCCTGTCGAACCGTCGAGTGATATAACGTCACCCTCCTTGAATACCTTGTCGCCGCATGTAAATGTCTTTTCTGCCTCATTTACCTTTATAGCGTCAACGCCGGCTACACAGCATCTTCCCATGCCGCGGGCAACAACTGCCGCATGCGATGTCATACCGCCGCGTGCTGTCATGATACCCTGAGCAGCGTTCATACCTTCGATATCCTCAGGTGATGTTTCCTGTCTTACGAGTATTACTTTTTCACCCTTTTCTGCTGCAGCAACAGCCTCTTCAGCAGTGAAGTAAACCTTACCCGCTCCTGCGCCGGGTGATGCCGGAAGTCCCTTACAAAGAACCTTAGCGCTCTTCAAAGCGTCTGCGTTGAAGGTCGGATGCAGAAGTGCATCAAGCTGCTTCGGGTCAACCTGGAGAAGCGCGTCTTCCTTCGATATCTTGCCCTCAGCAACGAGGTCAACTGCTATTTTAAGAGCTGCCGCAGCTGTTCTCTTACCGTTTCTCGTCTGGAGCATGTACAGCTTTCCGTTCTCGATGGTATACTCCATATCCTGCATGTCGCGGTAGTGATCCTCAAGCTTCTGAGCGATGTCCACAAACTGCTGATATACCTCGGGCATATCCTCAGCAAGCTTAGCGATCGGCTTCGGTGTTCTTACACCTGCAACAACGTCCTCGCCCTGAGCGTTTATAAGGTACTCACCGAAGAGTGCCTTCTCACCTGTGGACGGGTTACGTGTGAACGCAACGCCTGTGCCTGATGTGTCACTCATGTTACCGAATGCCATCATCTGAACGTTTACAGCCGTACCCCATGAACCCGGGATGTCGTTCATTCTTCTGTATACTATAGCTCTCGGGTTGTTCCATGAACGGAATACAGCCTTTACTGCGCCCATGAGCTGTTCTTTAGCGTCTCTCGGGAAATCTGTTCCCACCTTTGATTTGTACTCAGCCTTGAACTGCTCTGCAAGAGTCTTAAGGTCGTCAGCGGTAAGATCAACGTCCTGCGTAACTCCCTTTTCTTCCTTCATCTTGTCGATGAGTTCCTCGAAGTAAGCCTTGCCCACTTCCATAACAACGTCCGAATACATCTGGATAAATCTTCTGTAGCAGTCATAAGCCCATCTCGGATTACCCGACTTCTGAGCCATGACCTCAACTACCTCTTCGTTAAGACCGAGGTTGAGGATCGTATCCATCATACCGGGCATCGAAGCTCTTGCGCCCGAACGAACCGAAACGAGAAGCGGATTTTCGAGGTCACCGAATTTCTTGCCGGTGATCTCCTCCATTTTGTCGATGTATTCCATGATCTGAGCCTGGATCTCATCGTTGATAACTTCTCCGTCCTCGTAATACTGAGTACAAGCCTCGGTAGTGATCGTGAATCCCTGCGGAACCGGCATACCGAGCTTTGTCATTTCTGCAAGGTTGGCGCCTTTGCCGCCAAGCAGATTTCTCATGCTTGCGTCACCTTCGGAGAAAAGGTAAACGAATTTCTTAGCCATTGGAATCTCCTCCTCTTTATTTCCTTTAGCATACCGCGAAAAGCATGTCCGCGGATGCTGCATAAGCTATATTTGCCTGTACTTATATTATATCATAAATTTTAAAAATGTCTATAATAAATTGTGATTTTTTTCTCATACTTTTAATTTTTATGTAATATTCATAGAAAAAAATTTTTTTTCAATATAAATAGCACAAAAAACAGTTGCCGTAAATATCATATATAAAAGAGCGAAAGAGAGCAAAAATACAGAGATATGGCATATGATTTTAGGATAAACTGCCCAAAGACAGGTTATCGTAAATGAGAGGTGAGAAAGTTGAGATATAACAGAATGCTTGCTGTTGAATATGCGCGTAAATGGGCATACGGAAGAAATCCGGCGTATTTTGATTTTTCGGACATCGGCGGCGACTGCACGAATTTTGCTTCGCAGTGTCTCTATGCCGGGAGCGGGATAATGAATTATACGCCGCTTTACGGCTGGTTTTATATAAGCACGAACAACCGCACTCCATCATGGACCGGTGTGAACGAGCTTTACCGTTTTCTTATAGGGAACCGGGCTGCGGGACCGCAGGGCGTTGTAGTGCCGCTTAGGGAGATAGAGCCGGGAGATATAGTACAGCTGAGATTCGGGAACGGAGACCGGTTCGATCATTCTCCGGTGGTATTGAGCACAGGCTTGGGAACTCCCGAGACTATAGAGGTCGCGGCGCATTCAAATGACAGCAGCTGCAGACCGCTTTCAAGCTATGCCTACAGGGAGCTTCGGCCGATACACATATATAATGTAGGGGAATGAAATATACAGTCATAAACAGGCGGTTTGTTACATTGTTTGAATTTTGTTTCAGCAAGTATCTGCCGCCTCAAATTCATTGTGAATAATCTGTGAATAATTAAAATACAGTCTTGACTTTGCTTAAATATTGTTTTAGAATATAAATACGTAGCATACTACATATTTATAGGGCGGCTGAAACTGCAATTTTTCGGTCCCCTCTATTTTTTTCGGAGGAGGTGACAAAAGTGGACAAGCCGAACAGCATCGGTTTGTACATCAAGCTTATAGGCAATGTAATGACAGCCCATATGGATACGTGCCTGAAGCGTTATGATCTGACGTTTTCTCAGATCGGATTGCTGCATCTTCTCAAGTCTAACGGAGGAATAATGCAGCAAAAGACGATCGAAGAAACATACGGAGTAAAGCATACATCGGTCATCGGGATACTTCAGCGTATGGAAAAGAAGGGATTTCTGACGGTCTCGGTAGATCCAAACGACCGCCGGAGGCGTATAGTGATGCTGTCAGAGAGCACAGCCGGCTTTTTTGAAGAAGCGGAACATATGCGCGACGAAATGGAGCTGACGCTCATAAATGCACTGTCGCCCGATGAGAGGGCTTGTCTTCTTGAGCTTCTGCAGAAGCTCTATCACAATTTGTTAACTGGAAAGGATGACGCAAATGATCAAAAAACTGATGAAGTCGATCCGTGAATACAAGCGCGAATCGATCCTGACCCCGGTCATCGTTATACTGGAGGTCTTCATGGAAATTCTCATTCCGTTCCTGATGGCGACTCTTATTGATCACATTGAGGCGGGACAAATGGATAAGATCGTGCAGTACGGCATAGTTCTTATCATATGCGCGGCTTTGGCGCTGTTGTTCGGCGGACTTGCCGGAAAATATGCCGCAACCGCGTCTGCGGGCTTTGCAAAGAATCTAAGATTTGATATGTTCAAAAAAGTGCAGGGATTTTCGTTTGCGAATATTGACCATTTTTCAACCGGTGGTATTGTAACGCGTCTGACGACGGATGTGACGAACCTGCAGAATGCGTATCAGATGATAATACGTATAGCGGTAAGAAGCCCGTTTACGATGATATGCGCTCTTATAATGGCGTTTGTGGTAAACCAGAAATTATCGCTTATATACCTTATAATCATTCCGGTGCTCGGATTTATCTTGTATCAGATAATGACGCATGCACATCCGATATTCGAGAAGATGTTCCACGTATACGATGTTCTGAATGATGTCATACAGGAAAATCTGCACGGTATCCGCGTGGTAAAATCGTTTGTGCGTGAAAAGCATGAGGAGGAGAAATTCAACAAGCAGGCAGAGGGCATATATGATTATTCAACAAAAGCCGAAAAGCTTTTGGCATTTAATGCGCCCGCGATGCAGTTTTGTATCTATACCTGTATGATCGTTATATTCTGGTTCGGTTCGAAGTTTATAGTAGGCGGAGAGCTCACGACGGGACAGCTTACAAGTATGTTTACATATACGATGCAGATACTCATGAGCCTTATGATGCTTTCAATGGTATTCGTAATGATCACAATGGCGCGTTCATCGGCTGAACGTATAAGTGAGCTGCTCGATACCGAGAGTGACATTAAGGATCCGGAGAAGCCGGTCACAGAGGTGAAAAACGGAGATATTTTCTTCGATCACGTTACGTTTGCGTATAAGGGACATGCGCCTTCGCTGCGTAATATACAGCTTGAGATTCCGTCAGGTACCACTGTCGGCATAATAGGCGGAACAGGCTCGGGTAAATCATCACTGGTACAGCTTATACCGCGTCTTTATGATACGACCGAGGGCCGCGTAACGGTAGGCGGCGTAAATGTCAAGAAGTATGATCTTGAGGTTTTGCGTAATTCCGTTGCGATGGTGCTCCAGAAAAATGTATTGTTCTCGGGAACTATCAAAGAGAACATGCGCTGGGGTAATGAAAACGCTACCGATGAGGAGATCGCAGCGGCGTGTCATGCGGCATGTGCGGATGAATTTATCGACACATTCCCGCAGGGCTATGATACATATATCGAGCAGGGCGGAACGAACGTGTCGGGCGGACAGAGACAGAGACTGTGTATAGCCCGCGCGCTGCTCAAGAAGCCGAAGATACTTATCCTTGACGACAGTACGAGTGCGGTCGATACCAAGACAGATGCAACTATAAGAGAGGCGATGCAAAATGCTATACCAGGTGCGACAAAGATAATTATCGCACAGAGAATATCGTCGGTAGAGCATGCCGATATGATAATCGTTATGAACGAGGGGCGCATCGACGGCATAGGCACGCATGAGGAGCTCTTGAAGTCCAATGAGATCTATAAGGAGATCTATGATTCACAGGTGAAGGGAGGCGAGGATAATGAATAAAAAACCGAAAAAAAAGACTGCAATGGCAGCACTGGGACGACTTCTGCATTATATTGGCAAGTACAAGGCGAAATTTATTCTTGTCCTCGTATGCATACTTATAAGCGCTGTGGTAGGCGTTATAAGCTCTGTGTTTATACAGACACTAATAGACAGCTACATCACACCGATGGCCCAGAGCGGCTCGAATGATTTCAGCGCGCTCGGAAGAACTCTTTGCGCTGTTGCGGGAGTATTCCTGATAGGTGTTCTCTCAACGCTCATGTATAACAGGCTCATGGTAACGGTGGCTCAGGGAATGCTCAAGGACATAAGAGAAGAGATGTTCGAGCATATGCAGTCGCTCACTATAAGATTTTTCGATACCCATGCTCACGGAGACCTCATGAGCTGTTACACGAACGATACCGATACGCTGCGACAGATGCTTACTCAGAGTGTGCCTCAGATGTTCTCGTCGGCTATGACTATAATATGTGTGTTCATATCGATGCTTATAACAAGTCCTCATCTTACACTTGTAGTGCTTGTGTTTGTCGCGATAATGATACTGCTGACGCGTTTCATTGGCGGCAGGAGCGGAAAGTACTTCCTGCACCAGCAGCAGGCGCTCGGTGATGTAAACGGTTACATCGAGGAAATGATAAACGGTCAGAAGGTAATAAAGGTATTCTGCCATGAGGAAGAGGCGGAAGAAGACTTTAAGGTCAAGAACGACTATCTGTTCAAGCAGGCTGAGGCAGCAAATAAGTTTGCGAATATACTTATGCCTATAATGAACAACCTGGGAAACATCGAGTACGTTACGATAGCGATCGTTGGCGGCGCTCTTGCGATAAGCGGTATAGGCGGACTTACTCTGGGCGCGATCGTGGCATTTATGAACCTCACAAAGAGCTTTACGATGCCTATAAGCCAGATAGCACAGCAGATGAACGCCATAGTAATGGCACTCGCGGGAGCAAGCAGAATATTTAATATTCTTGACGCCGAGCCGGAGGCAGATGACGGAGAGGTAACGCTCGTTCGCGGAAGCGTCGGCAGAGACGGATCGTTCAGAGATGACAAGGACGGCGACTGGCTGTGGAACGATAACGGCAAATACATTCCTCTCCGCGGAGACGTGAAGTTTGAGCATGTTGATTTCGGTTATGTTCCGGACAAGACAGTTCTGCACGACATAAATCTTTACGCAAAGCCCGGACAGAAGGTTGCGTTTGTCGGTTCTACCGGTGCCGGAAAGACGACCATAACAAACCTTATAAACAGGTTCTATGATATAAATAAGGGAAAGATAACGTATGACGGGATAGATATCCAGCGTATAAAGAAGCCGGATCTCAGAAGCTCGCTCGGGATAATTCTTCAGGACACGCACCTGTTTACCGGTACGATACGTGAGAATATCCGTTACGGACGTCCTGATGCGACGGATGCCGAGATAAACACCGCGGCAAGGCTCACCGGCGCGGATGAGCTCATAATGAGCCTACCGGACGGATACGATACGGTCATAGACGGAGACGGCGGAAGTCTTTCACAGGGTCAGTGCCAGCTCCTCGCGATAACCAGAGCCGCTGTGGCAGATCCGCCGGTAATGATCATGGACGAGGCGACAAGCTCGATCGATACGAGGACCGAGGCTATAGTCCAGCGAGGCATGGATGCGCTGATGCACGGAAGGACCGTATTTGTAATAGCGCACAGACTTTCGACTGTACGCAACTCGGATGTTATAATGGTCCTTGACCACGGAAGGATCATCGAGCGCGGAAGCCACGATGATCTTATAGCTCAGAAGGGCACATATTACAGACTTTACACAGGCGCATTTGAGCTTGAATAATAATAAAAAACGGTATGAACCTGCGCAGAAGCGCCGGTTCATACCGTTTTTTGCTGCTTACAGTAAAATTAAAAAGCCTCATTATGCAGAGCCGCACAATGAGGGCTGCAGAGACGGTCAGGATATTAAAGTCAGCATATCACAAGGTTACTTGTGTATCCTCATGATTTACGTCTTTTGTAGTCCAAGCCCCATTACTCCATAGCCTTTATTATCGGCCGCATAGATTCTCCTAATTCGCTTAAAGAATATTCCACTCTCGGCGGAACTTCCGGATAAGCAGTGCGGATAATTATCCCGTCCTCTTCCATGGAGCGCAGACTGTCAGTCAGCACTTTTTGACTTATGCCCGCTAAATCTTTTCTGAGCTCATTAAAGCGCCACGGGCGTGCGAGTAAATTCCGCAGGATCAATAATTTCCATTTGCTGCCGATCATTCCCGGTATTGAGTGCGTGGGAGAGATCGCCGAGCCGTCTGACAGTCATTTTCAAAAGGGCGAGAAGGTTGCCGCGCTTATGGGCGGAATGGGCAGGAGTTTTAACGGAAGCTATGCAGAATATGTATTGCTTCCGAAGAGCCATGTATTTTCTGTGCAGACAGATCTGTCATGGACAGAAATGGCGGCTGTGCCGGAGACTTGGTTTACCGCTTGGGGTTCCCTGTTTGAATGCTTAGATCTAAAAGGGGGCGACACGCTGCTGATACGCGGCGCGACCTGCGCTCTAGGATATGCGGCTGTGCAGATCGCTGAAGCAATAGGCTGCAGAGTCATCGCCGCCACCCATAAAGAAAGCAAGCTGCCGTTATTAAAAGCGGCTGATGAAGCTGTTTTCGACAACGAGACGCTCGCGGGAACGTTTAAAGGGGTAACAAGATCAAGCCGGATGTTGGCGCTGTCTATTCGTTTGAAAATATTTCCGCTGTGCTTTTTGATATGGATGCTCATAAGGTCGACGGAAAGATCGTTGTAAACCTATAAAAACGAACACAGAAAGAGGTGCTATGAAAACTGTCCGGTAAAAGCCATAATGATCCGCAGTTCCCAAATCGCAACAAAAGCATAGTTAAAGCGGCTGCCGCAGTTATGCGGGAGCCGCTTTGCTATATTATGAATACTGTTGTTTCCGTATTTTTTTTTCAGTTAAGCAGTGCGCGGTCGTTAGCGAACTCCTCGCCGCTCAGATCTGCGAATTTCTTTAAGAGATCGTCAACAGTGAGCTTCTTCTTCTCTTCCCCGCTCACATCGTATATTACACGTCCCTCATGCATCATGATAAGCCGGTTGCCGTGGGTTATGGCATCCTTCATGTTGTGCGTTATCATGAGGGTAGTAAGGTTTCCTTCTGAAATGAATTTCTCCGAAAGCTCAAGGACAGTTTCGGCTGTTTTCGGATCCAGCGCAGCCGTGTGCTCGTCAAGCAGCAGGAGCTTAGGCTTTCTCATTACCGCCATAAGCAGTGTGAGCGCCTGGCGCTGACCGCCTGAAAGCAATCCGACCTTGCTTGAAAGCCTGTCCTCAAGACCGAGCCCGAGCTGACTCAGCATTTCCCTGTACATCTTGCGCTCCTTGGAGGTTATCGCCCACTTGAGACCGCGGCTCATTCCGCGCCGGTATGCCAACGACATGTTTTCCTCTATCCACATATCCGCTGCTGTGCCCATCATAGGATCCTGAAAGACCCTTCCGAGATATTTTGCGCGCTTGTGCTCCGGCAGGCGGGTAACATCCTTGCCGTCTATAACTATGCTCCCCGAGTCTACCGGGAAAACGCCGCAGATACTGTTTAAAAGCGTCGATTTTCCGGCGCCGTTTCCGCCTATTATCGTAACGAAATCGCCCTCGTTAAGCTCAAGATCCACTCCGTTCAAGGCGCGTTTTTCGTTGATCGTTCCCCTGTTAAAGGTCTTGTAAACGCCGTTTATCTTAAGCATTACGACACCTCCTTCGGTACCGATGCTCTGCGTTCGGCAATTTTCTTCTTCCAGTAAGGAATGCCGAGGAATACCGCAACCACAACAGCTGTCAGAAGCTTCAGATCGTTTGCGTTAAGACCCATCTGCAGAACGAGTGTTATTACTATATAATAGATTATACCGCCTATTACTGCTGAAAGCAGCTTCAGCGCGAAGTTCTTGAATACCTTGCCGAGCAGTACCTCGCCGATGATAACAGCCGCGAGACCTATCACTATAGCGCCTCGTCCCATGTTGATGTCGGCAAAGCCCTGGTACTGAGCCAGAAGCGCGCCCGAAAGCGAAACGAGACCGTTCGAAAGCACAAGACCGATTATCTTGTTTGTGTCGGTGTTTATACCGTTTGCTCTTGCCATCGCCTGGTTGCAGCCCGTTGCGCGGAGCGAGTGCCCCAGCTCCGTGCCGAAGAACCAGTACATCACAGCTATTATAACTATTACAAATATGGCCGAAACTATAAGTGTCTGAGGGATGTCTCTCAGCGATATTATAAGATCGTATTTATCAACAGACAGCGGCACATTTGCCCTCTGCGACATTATCCGCAGATTTATTGAATACAGCGCAAGCTGTGTCAATATTCCCGCTAGAATGGCGGGTATACCGAATTTGGTGTGGAAAACACCTGTTACGAGGCCTGCCAGGCAGCCGACAATAAATGCGATGACCATAGCGAGAGCCGTGTTCATTCCGCCTGCAACGCATACAACAAGCGCTGCGCCTCCCGTTGCGAAGGAACCGTCGACGGTAAGGTCGGCGATATCCATGATCTTAAATGTAATGTACACACCCATTGCCATTATGCCCCATATTATTCCTTGAGCAACTGCGCCGGGTATAGAACCAAAGAAGTCCAGCATATGTCTATCCTTTCCTTTTATCCTTATTAAATGAAATTTGCAATAACACCCTGAGGCATTACTGCAAATTTCATATCGTTATTCTTTTATTCCGCTTCCGCAGTTATTGCCGTATAATCTTCCGGAACGGTTATGCCGAGCTGCTCGCAGCGGTCGGGAACGTATTTCTTTGTAAGACCGTCAGCGTACTCGATCTGCATTGCTGCGGGATCTGCGCCGTTTACGAGTATTTCGTAAGCCATCTCGCCGGCTTTTTCTCCCAGTGAGTAATAGTCTATAGAAAGCGTTGCTATACCGCAGCCCTCGCATATTCCCTCTTCACCTGCGATTATCGGAACGCCTGCCGGGAGAGCAACGTTGTTTATTATCTCTGTATTTGCGGCAGCTGTGTTGTCTGTCGGGATATAAAGAGCATCACTCGCGTCGCATGCGCTAGTTATAACGCTTACGATATCATTCGAGTCAGCGAATGAATACTGCGTGCATGTGTAGCCGAGAGCCTCAAGCTCCGATTGTACTATGTCCACCTGATACTTCGAGTTGGATTCGCTCGAGCAGTATACGAGACCTATGTTCTGGGCATCCGGCAGGAGCTCCTGAAGCATTGCAGCCTGTTCCTCAAGCGGAGCAAGGTCTGATGAACCCGTGATGTTTCTTCCCGTAGTGCCTGTCCAGTCTGCTATATCGAGAGCTGTCGCATAGTCGGTTATGGACGTGCCAACGATCGGGATCTGATCCGTTGCTGCCGCTGCAGCCTGAAGAGCTGCGGTAGCGTTTGCAAATATCAGATCGACGTCAGTAGAAACGAACTGATTTACTATAGTGGCGCATGTAGCCGAATCGCCGGCAGCGTTCTGAAGATTGAAGCTTACGCTGTCGCCGAGCAGTTCCTTGAGCTTATCCTGGAAACCGTTTGTCGCGGCATCAAGCGCGTCATGCTGTACAGTCTGGCAAAGACCGATGCTGTATGTCGCATCGTTTCCGGATGACGTGTTTGATGATGAGGACGTATCGGTTCCGTCCGTGCTTCCGCAGCCTGACAGCATAGAAACAGCCGCAAGCGCACCTACCGTAAGAAGTGCTGAAATCTTTTTCAATTTCATAAAAATTCCTCTTTTCTTAAATTTATAGTTGTTTTGCCTGCCCGATGTCACAGTTTTACCGTATTGCTTAGGGCAGGATATAGTTATATAGTATAGTATACCACGTTTTAGCAAAATCGTCAAGAGAAAAATTTAATATTTGTTTAAATTATATGCAATTTTCATAAAAATAAAATAAGATAAAAAAAACACCGCTTTCGCAGTGCTTTTTTTAACAGGTATAGGATAAAAGGGTGAAAAGTAATTTCTTCTCAATATTAACTGATCTTCAATATCTTTCACTTCTATTATTATAACACATATATTTATAAAAATCAATATCTTTTTTTAAAAATGCAGATAAAAAAGGCGTTTTTTTTATAAAGTTCAATTGCCAAAGTAAATTCCAGTGTAATAATTTACAAACCAGAATTTAAACTGGCAAATTAAATACCAGAATTTAAATTGGCAAACCCAATTATAATTCATTTGTGCTATAATGAAATTAGTAGT
>DVNB01000041.1 GCA_018714695.1 Candidatus Ornithomonoglobus merdipullorum
AATCCGACACGTCGGATTTGGAGGGAGGTCAAGGCTGCGCAAGTTGGCATAGGCGTTTCTGATCGACTGTGAATAACAGCCTGCTCAGCGGTCCATTCTTCATTGTTTCGATATGTTTAATTTGGCGGTCTTTTTGTTTAGAATGCAAAAGTTTTTTCAAATTTTATTTACATTACGCACAATTTTTGATATAATTACTCTGATATATTAATGTAATTTTAACTTTTTGATCACAAGGAGTGAGAGGGATGATGAACAAAATTATACCTATACTGACCGCCGCGGCGTGTTTTATGCCGTATGCGGCATCGGCTGCCGATACAGCGCCGGAGGGCGCGTCGGCTGCCGCGGAAGAGGCTCTTGTCAGCATAAGCTTCGACGAACCCGGGACGGGCACCGGCTCGTTTACCGCCGAGACGGGCGGCACCGTGACGGAGCACGGCAATATAGCTTATGCCGACGGAGTGAACGGCAAGGCACTTTCGATAACCGAAAAATCGGCTGAAAACTATCTTGAGCTTGAGGACGGCATCCTTGACGGCTGCACCGCAGCAACATACACGTTCCGTCTGAAACCGACCTCCGCCGATGTGCCGAACTGGCCGTTCATGACGACGCCGGACGAGACTCAGACGATGAACTACGAAAAGTACGTCGGAATGCTTGCCACAACAACATATTATACCGCGGAACGCTACAATAACTCGGGCACACGCCTGAGCTCTGTAACAACAGAGGGCGATTACTCAGACTGGGAGTATGTGGCGGTCGTATTTGACGAAAACGGCACAAGGATATATGTAAACGGTATGCTTGCCGCCTCAGACGAAACGGCTGTGTATCTCTCGGCAGTATTCACTGCTGATTCAAAGACATGGCTCGGTCACGCCAACTGGGGCGAGGGCGAGGGCTTTTCGGGAATGATAGACGACTTCGCTATCTACGGCACCGCGCTTTCGGAGGATGAGATACAGGCGCTCGCAGGAGATTCCTACACGGAGGCGCTGAACGAGTACCTGAACGAAAACAACCGTCTCGTGATAAAAACGAATTTTTACAACGGGGACGATAAGGTGTTCCAATTCGGGGACGGTGACACCGTAACGGTAAAGACCACTATAGAAAATCTCATGCCGTCAGAGGCGAACCTCACTGTAAGCCTCACCCCATACAGCAGCGTCGGCGCGCTTGACGGCGCGGCAGAGGCATCATACTCGATACCCGTAACGGAAACGCGTGATTTTGAGGCGAGCGTGACGGTTACGCCGGAAACGGAGCGCATAGCCGTTACGGTAACTGACGGCGCAAGGGTGATAGACGCAGGAAGCATTTACCGCTCCGATGTCATATTCCCCTCGGAGGCGCCGGAGGACACCTACGGCACAACTATGGCGGCACACGATCCGTCGATATTCAAGGATCCTGAGACCGGCATATACTACGCGTACAACACCGATGCCTACAGCGGAGAATACGAGAGTGCGGACGGTGAAACGCTCACCGATACATACCCGATGGACACCTTCGTATCTGAGGATCTCATACACTGGGAGCGCATCGACAACAATTTCAGGATACCCGAATCGGCAGTGGAATTCTTCGATGAGATATTCACACCGATGGGCTCCGCTATGAACACCGGCATCTGGGCGCCCGACATGTTCTATGCCGAGGAGGACACGGAGCATCCTTACTGGCTCTACTATTCGCTCTCGACCAACGGCACGAGCTTTGATTACACGCGCTCGGCTATAGGTCTCGTAAAGGGCGAGTCACCGACGGGACCGTGGACGGACTGCGGCATCATAATATCGTCCGACGAGAACGACTGCAACACGAACGCCATTGACTCAAACATATACGAGGACACCAACGGCGACCGCTTCTTCATCTGGGGCTCGTTCCAACGCGGCATCCATCAGGTGAAGCTCACGGAGGACGGCAGAGCCGAGGGCGTTGATTACACATCGAACGCGTCGATCCACTCGTCGTCAAAGAACCTCGGAGACCGTCTCTTCTCCGTTCCGAGCGGACATCAGGGACCCGAGGGACCGTACATGATAAACAACACCGATACAGGCTACAGATACATGTTCGTATCCTACGGCTGGCTCGGCACGAACTACAACGTGAGGATCGCAAGGAATTCGCTTGAGAACACCTGGGCGTCCGAAACGGCTGAAGAGCCGCACAGAAAGCTTGAGGATCAGGATGGCAGGCTCGTCGGAACGACATTCGCCGATCAGGTAAAAGAGGGCGGCAGTCTTGACGAGCTGTGGGGCTACAAGCTCATAGGCTCATACAAGCTCGGCGACGGCATAACATATTACGGCAACTGTCATAACAGCGTCCTTCATGATGACGACGGGAACTGGTATCTTGCAGACCACAGCAGGAAGGTGCCGGACGGCTACGCGGCGCTGCAGATACGCAGGATGCTCTGGACGGACGAGGGCTGGCCGGTGGTATCTCCCCTCACCTATTCGGGCGAGACAGAGCAGACCATCCCGATCGAGATGCTCTACGGCACATGGGATCTCTCATCTGTAGGTCAGACGATATTCGCCGACGGAGTAAACGATGTGAGCAACCGCAACTCGATAAAGAATGTTGATCTGCCTGTGCTCTCATCCGAGATCATAATAAGCCCCGACGGCACATTGGGCGGCGGCTTGGGCACATGGGAATACGACGGCGATCACACGGTAACGCTGCACTTCACCAAGGACGGCGATCCCGAAAACTACGAATTCTACAAAAACGGCGACACGATGGAGCTTTACGTCCTCACCGGCTACGACAAGGACCAGCGCGAGAGCGCGCTCGTTATGACCGGAACGGATCAAGACATGATAACGCAGTTTGCGAAAAAGAACAACGCTGTTGCCGGGACAGCTGAAGGAACGGCGGCAGCCGTGACGATAACCGGTGCGGCTCTTACCGATACGGGAATTTCGGTGACGACAACAGGATTTGAGAACATGTCGATGATAGCGGCAGGCTACAGCAACGGAAAGGTATCAGCGGTATCGAACGCGGTCATATCGGCTGAGGCGGGCGCTCCCGCAGAGCTTACGCTTTCGGGCGAATATGACACGGTCAAGGTATACATCTCACGCGGCACCACGCTTGAAGCTCTGACAGTCCTCACAAAATAAGACTTAAAAGCGATTCGCTTTAAGGCCCCGCGCGGAGCGGATCCGCGCGGATAAAAAGGGAATGCGGTATCTCCGCATTCCAGCAATATTTAACATAAAGGAGAGAGAGAATATGAATACTGTATTCAAAAAGACCATTGCAGTGCTTTCATCCGCTGCAATGCTTCCGGTATTCGCAATTCCCGCCGTTTACGCTGACGGTACGGCAGGCGCGGGTGGACCCATCCCGCTCTTGTCATACAGTTTTGACAGCGAGAATGAAGAATACACTTTACAAAACAATGCTGAGCTTGTCGATCGAGACGAAAAGAATGGCAAAGCCGTAAAGCTTGACGCAGCTTTATCTCAATACGTGCAGCTCGACGCAAATTTTTCCGATATCTTCGCAGATAAGACAGGCGATTTCACGATCTCGATAGATGTAAAGCCCGGCGCTCAAACGGTTTGGACGAGAGTTTTTGACTTCTCGGCAGGCACATCGGGAACAGACGACTTTAAGAACGTGTTTCTGTCGGATTACGGCTGGTCATCAGACGCGGAGCCTCTCGCACCGAAATTTGACGGCGCAGTAGGCACACAGGTCATAATGAACCATGCCGCCAAAGAAGCCGATCTTCTTACGGTCGATGCTTGGAACAATATAGCGATCGTAAAAAAGGACAACGTAGGTTATATGTACATAAACGGTAAACTGAGCGCGCAGACTGACAATTTCACGCTCGATCTTTCATATCTCAGCGATATGACCGTTAATAACCTCGGTAAATCAGCTTACGCCTCGGACGCATACTTTGATGGTTATATAGATAACCTCATGATCTATGATACCGCGCTCCCGGAAGACGAGATCGCGAACAACTCTGATATGGTCCAGATACCGACAGACGAGATCATGAACATAACCTTTGACGAGGAAGGTACCGGCAGCGGCTCATTTGCAGCGACCGCAGGCGGTACTGTCACCGAAAACGGCAGTGTTTCATATGCAGACGGCAAATCCGGTAAGGCGCTTAACATCGCCTCAAAATCGGCTGACAACTATCTGTCACTGCCCGACGGCATACTCTCCGGAAGCGAAGCGGCAACATATTCGTTCTGGTTGCAGCCGACCTCGGCAGACGTTCCGAACTGGCCCTTTATGACCACTCCGGAGGATTCGCATACCGTCAATACCGAAAAATATGTAGGTATGCTTGCCACTACCTCGGCATACACGGTAGAGCGATACAACAACACCGATTCGCGTCTAAGCTCCGTTGTTTCAAACGGATTATATGACGACTGGAAATATGTTACCGTTGTATTTGACGACAATTACACAAAGATATATGTAAACGGTATACTTGCCGCATCTGACAGCGTTGCGGTTGACGTTGGCGCGCTGTTCACCGATGATTCGATGACATGGATAGGCCATGCGAACTGGGGTGACGGAGAAGGCTTCCAAGGTATGATAGACGAGTTCCGTATATACGGACGTGTGCTTTCCGAGGACGAGATAATTGCTCTTGCGGGAGACGCGTATACCGAAGAGATAGCAGAGCAGTTGAAGAATACAAACAAGCTTGTTCTTACAACAAACTTCAACTCGGCAGACGGCAGCGAGCTGTTTAGGTTCAATAACGACACAGGCTCGTTTACAGTAAATACTTCGATAGAGAATATGAAACCCGCTGCATCGCTTGTTACTGTATCTGTAACTCCTTATACGGCTGATAATACTCCGGTATCAGACTCTGCCGTTACGGAATCATATGAGATAGATATGATAAAGTCGCAGAGCTTTAGCGCAACCGTTACACCGACTGAGGATATCGAATACTACAGGGTAACAGTCACCGATGCGACAGACAGCGCGGCGCCTGTAACATATGACGCGGGAAGCATCTACCGCAATGACACGGTCGTATTCCCCGATGCCGTACCGGATGACACCTACGGTACAACCATGGCGGCGCATGATCCGTCGATATTCAAAGATCCCGAGACCGGTATCTACTATGCATACAACACCGATGCATACAGCGGTGAATATACCGATGCAGAGGGTGAAACACTCACCGACACATATCCGATGGATACATTCATGTCTGCGGATCTCATACATTGGGAGCGAATCGACAACAATTTCAGGATCCCTGAAAAGGCAACACAGTTCTTCAACGACATTTTCGTGCCGCTTGGATCAACTGCAAACACAGGCATATGGGCACCTGATATCTTCTATGCTGAGGAGGACACCGAGCATCCGTACTGGCTGTACTACTCACTCTCAACAACAGGTCCGTACAGCTATATCCGTTCGGCGATAGGTCTCGTAAAGGGTGAAACACCGACAGGACCTTGGACAGACTGCGGTATCGTTATATCTTCACAGGAAGGTTATGATACGAATGCGATAGATTCGAACATATACGTTGATACGAACGGTGACCGTTTCTTTGTATGGGGCTCCTTCCAGAGGGGTATCCATCAGGTAAAGCTCACGGCTGACGGGTTGGCAGAAGGAGTTGACTACACATCCAGTGCAACGATCCACTCGAGCTCGAAGGATGTCGGTCCCCGGCTGTTCTCAACACCCGGCGGAGTACAGGGTCCGGAAGGTCCGTACATGATAAACAATACGGAAACAGGCTACAGATACATGTTCGTTTCCTACGGCTGGCTGGGAACGAACTATAATATAAGAGTAGCAAGGAATTCACTCGACAACACATGGGCATCTGAGACTTCAAGTAACCCGCATCACAAGCTGGTCGATCAGCAGGGCAGATCTGTAGGCAGGACTTTCTCGGAGCAATCCGATAAAACAGAGCTTTGGGGTTATAAGATGATAGGATCATATCAGCTGGGTGACGACATAACGTATTACGGCAACGGTCACAACAGCGTGTTCCGGGACGATGACGGCAGCTGGTATCTCGTAGACCACAGCCGAGAAGTGCCTGACGGCTATGCCGCGCTCCACGTGCACAAGATGCTCTGGACGGATGAGGGCTGGCCGGTAGTATCGCCTATCACCTACACAGGTGAAAAAGAACAGTCCATCCCCGAGACCATGCTTTACGGAACATGGGATCTCTCGTCTGTGGGACAGACAATATTCGCGGACGGTGTTACCGATGTCAGCAACAATAACTCCACAAGAAATGTTGATCTTCCGGTGCTCTCATCAGAGATCATCCTGCAGCCGGATCACACACTCGGCGAGGAGCTTGGAACATGGAGCTATGACGGTGATCATACCGTAACTCTCACATTCGAGACCGATGGTGATCCCGACAGCTACGAGTTCTATAAGTCAGGCGACATCATGGAGCTCTATGTTCTCACAGGCTATGACAAGGATCAGCAGGAATCGGCTATAGTTATGACCGGTACAGATCAGAACTATATAACTCAGTTCGCAAAGAAGAACAACGCGGTAGCGGAGTCAACATCGACCATCGAAAGGATCGAGATGACACCTGTAACGATAGAAAAGAGTGAGGGCGGAAACCCGATAGTAGGCTTCAACGATGACGGAAGCATCACATATACGGGCGATCCGTCGGTAATGGTGGACGGAGACACGGTGTATCTCTATGTAGGTCATGACGTATCTACAAACGATTCATACTCCATACCCGAATATCTCTGCTATTCGACTACAGACCTTGAGAATTGGACATATGAAGGCGTTGCCTTCTCTGTAAATTCAACGACTGTTCCGTGGGCAAACAGCAGCAATTCTGCATGGGCAGCGCAGGTTGTAAAGCACAACGATAAGTATTATCTTTATTACTGCACATGGGCATCCACCGCAGACGGCTACCAGTGCATAGGTGTTGCAGAATCCGACACTCCGGAAGGGCCGTTTACAAACGTAAGCACAACTCCGCTTATAAACGGACTTACAATGACTACCGACAACAGTTCGTCCTGGAACGATATTGATCCGACCGTATGGATCGAAACAGATGAGAACGGCACGGAACATATCTATCTTAACTGGGGCAACAGCGTGAATTACACCTGTGAGCTCAATAACGATATGATAAGCGTAAAGGATCTCAACGGAGACGGTAATATAACACAGGGAGCGGATATAATAAAGACCGAAATATCGGAACTTCCGGATCAATATACAGAAGCGCCGTGGTTCTACAGACGCAAGGATGCAGACGGTAATTATACAGGTCCGTACTATATGTTCTTTGCTATGAGCTGGCGCGAGCAGTGGGCATATGCGACTACCGATGATGTTATGAGCGGAGAATGGACATACGGAGGACTTATAACTCCGCCGACAGCGACATCAAACACGAGCCATGCCGGAATATTCGATTTTAACGGTAAGACATACATCATCTACCACAACGGAATGCTTCCCAACGGCTCAGGCTTCCGCAGAAGTGCATGTATAGATGAGCTGAAATTCAACGCTGACGGAAGTGTACAGCCGCTCACAGAATCGTCGATCGGACTTTTCGGTACAGCATCAATAATATCGCAGGGTGATAACATGCTTTATCATGACAATTTTACAAACTCCCTTTCGGACAGCTCATATCCGATAAGAGTATCCGTCAAATCGGGAGCAGGAACTGATGAAGTAGCCGATTCTCACTGGGAGATCATCCAAGGCTATGCCGACAGAAGCGAGCCGAGCTATGTCTCGATACAATCGGTGAACAAGCCCGGACTGTTCCTCACGGTATCGGGGGACAATGTGGTGCTTACCGCAGTTGCGTCAACATCGCAGACGGATTATAACAGAGCTACGTTCAAGACTGTAGAAGCTATAGACGGCTCTGAAGGCATAAGCTTTGAGAGTGTTTCAAGACCGGGATACTTCCTCTCAGTTTCAAACGGTGTTCTCACGCTTTCAAACGGAAACAATGACGCGAGCGCATGTGTATTCGATATAGAAAGCGTGCCGAGAGACACAGATCCGGATGAAAATGCGGAGATCGTAAATGCAACGCTCACCGATACCGGAGTATCGGTAACAACTGTAGGCTGCGCTGACAAGCAGGTCATAGCTGCTTCGTATTCCGACGGCGATATTCTTACGAATGTAACTGTCTTGGAAAACGGCATAGCTGACAACACAGCTACGCCGATCGAACTTGATCACAGCGACAGTAAATACGTAAAAGTATTTATTTGGGACAGCATTGAAGGCATGAAGCCATTCGACAGTGAAACATTGAACGTTCAGTAAATTATCAAAAGCCGGTGCATTGGCAAAGGTCCGTGCACCGGCTTTTTATTGTGATGCATGTTAGGTGATATACGTATGAAAGCAGAATTCAGAGATGATTATATAAAAATAGGATTAAAAATATCATATTACAGAAAGCTGAGATCATTGACTCAGGCACAGCTTGCCGAGATACTCGGCTGCGAAGTATCCTTATCGGTCAGATAGAAGCGCCGAACGTTTATAAGGCGATATCTCTCGATACTCTTTTCCGTATCGCGAAGGCCTTGGACATACCTGCATACAAGCTTTTATATTTTGAGAATTGAGCAAACGGCAAAAACAGCGTATATATGCTGTTTTATTTTGAAAATAACGCATATATAAAGCTGGTGCTTAAGACGGCATCGGTTCCCCTTAACACCTCCGGTGTTTGGTGACGCTCCGCTTTTCCGACCCCCTTGACCGAATTTATTCGCGCGCAGCGCGATAAATTCGGAGGGGCAAGGAGTAGTTCACTGTGGCTCACATTAACTGTGAATAGTAACATTGTGTGAAATGACACGAAAATTATCTGCACAAATGTATTGACATTGTCATATAGAAGTGATACAATAAATGTATCCGATGAATGGGAGTGATAGTATGTCAAAATCAGCAAAACTGAATGTAAGGATCGATCCGGAAACAAAGATGCAGGCAGAGGAATTGTTTCACAATTTCGGATTAACAGTGTCAGACGCGATAAATATTTTTCTGCATCAAAGCATTATGTACGGAGGAATACCATTTGAGATCAGAATGCCCGAGCTCGGCGCGCCCAATGAAGAAACAAAAAAAGTTCTGGATGATGTAAAGAATCATAAGAATCTGGTCGGTCCGTTTGACAGTATGGAGAGTCTCATGGAGGCATTGAACAACTGATGTTAGAAGTTTTCTTTTCCAATAAGTTCAAAAAAGACTACAAAAGAATGTTAAAGAGAGGCGTCAAAAAGTCTGATTTTGAATATGTTGTAAATGAGCTCCGAAACGGACGTAAATTGGAGGAAAAGTACTTTGACCATAATTTATCCGGCGAATATATAGGATTTAGGGAATGTCACATAAATCCTGACTGGCTCTTGATATATAGGATAGAGGACGATAAATTGCTTTTGACCTTAGCGCGTACAGGGACACATTCTGATCTATTTTGAGCGTATAACAAAAGCCGGTGCATGAAAGTTTTGTTCATGCACCGGTTTTTTATACGTGGGGCACAGGAATGTCTATTTTAGCCTGTTTACAATTGCTTTCTCATTCTTATATGCTCGCAGTATTCCTCATAATACGGCTCACCCTCGGGCGCATAACCGAGCTTTAGATAAAACCCCTCCGCGCGCCGCTGTGCCGAAAGCTCCGCCTCAGTGCCGCCCTCGGCTGTGATCTCGCGCTCCGCGGCGCGGACTATCTCTGAGCCGAGCCCGCTCCCGCGGTACTCAGGTATCACGGCGATCCTGCCTATATGATACGTGTCCCCTGTTTTGAAATAGCGGCATATCCCCACGGGATTCCCGTTATCGTAAAACACAAGCACCTTTGCATACTCATCGATATCGTCAAACTCCTCTTTGAATCCCTGCTCCTCAACAAACACACTCTCTCGAATCTGCCGGGCATCATCGCAGAGGTGATCGAATTTCCTGCAGTATATCCCGCCCGGCTTTCCGTAATATACAAAAGTGCTGTTTGGGATAGTTATCCTGCCGTTTTCGGAATATTTATCAAACAGCGCATCCACGGCAGCCATGTATTCCTCATAGCGCTCATCATCCGGAGTGAGTGAATATGACGCGGACCTGCACCGTCCGGCAAATGTTTCGCGCGTAAAAACAAGATCATTTTTATATACATCCCTTGAATATACTCCGCCGAAAAAGCCGCTTATGCCCTTGTCTCTGTCAAAGCCTCCCGAGAAGCCGTTAAAGTCCGGGCAAAATCTTTTGAACAGATCATGCCATTCCCTGTTTACAGCGGCATCCATGTCACGCGAATTCCAGATAAGAAACGCCTTGCCATCTGGCTTTAGTATCCTTTCACATTCTTTTCTGAAACCGTCAGGATCAAACCAATGGAATGCCTGAGCGGCAGTCACCACATCCGCCGTACCGTCGGCGATACCCGTCTCCGTGTCGCTGCCCGGCAGCAGACTGAATCTATCGTATCGTTCCAGCAGCCCGGACGCAGCCCTTCGCATGTCGTCATTCGGTTCCACCCCTATCACCGCACAGCCCAGAGAGAGCAGCTGTCCGGCAAATTTCCCGGTCCCGCATCCTATATCGGCTATGACCGTCCCTTCCGTAAAACCATGCTTTTCCCGAAGATCACTTATAAACGCCTCCGCATATGCCGGTCTTGAAGCGGCATAGCTCTCCGCCCTGCCGCTGAATTTTTCTTTGTTATCCATAGCTCTGATCACTCCGCCTTATCTAAAATTATCATATAGTGAATTATTTTATGTTTCATATATCGTTACCCCGTCTTTATTTATCTCCTTATTTATTTTGATCTGCATATGTTTATAAGTGCATCTTCTACAGCATCAATTTTCTCATCACATAAATGCCCTATCTTGTAAAGAATTATCTCTTTCGATAATGTAAAGATCTTGTTTGGTCTTATATTGCTGTCATAATGAAAATTTCCCGAAACCATATCTGTTCCATTTATCGATATTGCGTAATTATCTCTGACATTCTTAGATGTGATTTGCACGAGCCATAAATCATCACCGCTTAGCTCTGCTACCACCAATGCCGGACGTTTCTTTTGTCCTGACAGATCGGTATACGGAAATGGAAGCACGACAATATCGCCCTTTATAAATCTTTCCAAAACTCATCCTCCTCATTTGACATCCAATCCTTTGATAATGCAGGCTCGCTTAATGCATAGCACTCAAGCTCATCAAACGATATTGCAGATGTGTTTGAGACCAAAAACCGAATATAGTCATAAGCCTCTATAAGTTTATCATTTGACATTTTGTCCATTAACATATTGATAGAACGCTTGATCGCCGATGCATCACTATTGATAACTGTTTCCATAATGCTACCTCACTTTCTCTGTCTCTGCAGTGATTTGTACTCTGCCTGTCACTCCGTTGCATTATTATCATATACATAATAACATATCCGGCGGTGTTTGTCAAATCAATGCGCGCAAAAGCCGCACATGCGGGCTTATGCCCATATGTGCGGCTTTTTAGATCATTCACTCAAATATTCATTCACTGCCTCCGCAGCCTGACGGCCCTCGCGGATCGCCCATACCACGAGGCTCTGACCTCTGCGGCAGTCGCCTGCGGCGAATATGCCCTTCATCGAGGTCTTGTGCGTTGCCTCCGATGCCTTGATGTTCGAACGCGCATCCTTTGCGAGCGTGAGCTGCTCCAAAAGCTCCTGCTCGGGTCCCAAAAATCCCATCGCTACAAGCACAAGATCACAATCGCGTACCTTCTCGGTACCCGGTACCGGAACAGGCGCGCCTGTCTCCCAGCTTACCTCTACGGTGTGCACCTTTGAAACACAGCCCTTCTCGTCTCCCTCGATCTTCGTGATCGTGGTGAGATACTCTCTCGGATCCTTGCCGAACACATAGATGGCTTCCTCCTGACCGTAATCGGTCTTCTTGAGCCTCGGCCATTCGGGCCACGGGTTAGACGGCGTTCTTGTCTCCGAAAGCTCCGGCATGATCTCAAGCTGCGTAACGCTCTTGCAGCCGTGCCTTATAGACGTTCCCACACAGTCTGTACCGGTGTCGCCGCCGCCTACGATGATCACATTCTTGCCCTTCGGGTTTATGAACTGTCTGTCCTTGAACTCGGAATCGAGCAGGCTCTTTGTGTTCTTTGTGAGGAAATCAACAGCGTAATGCACGCCGTTGAGCTCCGCGCCGGGGACCGTGAGCGGTCTCGGACGCGTTGAGCCGATGCAGAGCACAATCGCGTCAAACTCATCCACAAGCTTTACTACCGGATAGTTCTTGCCTATCTCGGTATTCATCTTGAATACCACGCCTTCCTCCTGCATCAGGTTTATCCTGCGCTCAACTACCCTTTTGTCGAGCTTCATGTTCGGGATGCCGTACATCAGAAGTCCGCCCGCTCTGTCATGACGCTCAAACACCGTTACCTTGTGCCCCATTTGATTGAGCATATCGGCACAGGCGAGTCCCGCGGGACCGCTGCCCACTACCGCAACGCGCTTTTCCGTCGAACGCGCCGGTATTCTCGGCTTTACCTTGCCCTCGGCAAACATTGTGTCTATTATATGACACTCGATATTCTTTATCGTAACAGCCGGGTCATGCATACCGAGCGTGCATGATCCCTCACAGAGCGCCGGACATACACGTCCGGTGAACTCCGGGAAGTTGGCTGTAAGAGACAGTCTCTTGTATGCCTCCTCCATATCCCCTCTGTAAACGAGATCGTTCCATTCGGGTATGAGGTTGTTGAGCGGACAGCCTATCGAGGTCCTGCCTATCTGCATTCCCGCATGGCAGAACGGAACTCCGCAGTCCATGCACCTTGCACCCTGTATCTGAAGCTTTTCGATATCGAAATGCGTATGAAATTCATCCCAGTCCTTGATCCTCTCCTCGGGCGGTCTGTCCTCCGGCAGGGATCTGTCATATTCTAAAAATCCGGTTGGTTTACCCATTCTGTATCACCATTTTAATCCTTTCACAACAAATGTCCGACGCCGCGTTTCCCGCGGCGCCCCGCCAAATTCTCAGCTTACCTTCTTGCCCGTAACGTTCTCAAAGGCTGTGAGCATAGCGTCCTCATAAGAAACGCCCTTCTTTGTCTCCTCGTCCATTATCGTAACTACCTTCTCATAATCCGTCGGTATCACCTTAACGAACTTCTTTGCCTCGCTTTCGAAGTTCTCCAGGATAGCGCCCGCAACATCCGAGCCGGTGTATTCAAGATGCTTTTCAAGCATTTCCTTCATCTTCGCAAAATCCTTCTTATCGGGCTTCTTGAGATTTACAAGCGCCTTGTTGCACTTGCCGTCAAAATCTCCGTCCTTGTCGTATACATAGGCTACACCGCCGCTCATGCCTGCGGCAAAGTTTCTGCCGGTCTCGCCTATCACCATTACGCAGCCGCCGGTCATATACTCGCAGCCGTGATCGCCGACGCCCTCAACTACCGCCGTCATACCGGAGTTTCTTACACAGAAGCGCTCGCCGGCGATACCTCTTATATACGCCTCACCGCGGATAGCGCCGTAGAATGCGACATTTCCGATTATGACATTCTTTGACGGTTCAAAGCTTGACTCTGCCGGAGGAACAACGATGATCTTTCCGCCCGAAAGTCCCTTGCCTATATAGTCGTTCGAGTCGCCCTCGAGACGCATCGTGACACCCGGCGCAAGGAATGCGCCGAAGCTCTGTCCTGCCGAGCCGATGAAGTCGAGCATTATCGTATCGTCCGGAAGTCCCTGCTCGCCGTGCTTTCTCGCGATCTCTGACGAGAGTATAGTTCCCGTGACACGGTCGGTATTGTGGATAGCCATCTTTGCCTCGATGCGCTTTCCGCTCTTTACCGCCGGCTCGCAGAGCTTTAGGAGCGTGTTCATATCAAGCGTCTTATACAGCTCGTGATCCTGCTCCACATTGTGGTATCTCTCGTAGTCGTTCGAACAGATCTTCGGCTGATACAAAAGCGATGAAAGATCCACGGTAGCCGCCTTTTTGTTGCCCTCGACCGTCTTCTGCGAAAGTATCTCAACGTGACCGATCATCTCATCTACCGACTTCACGCCTATCTTCGCCATCCATTCTCTCAGATCCTGCGCGATGAATCTCATAAAGTTCTCAACATATTCCGGCTTTCCGGCAAATCTCGATCTGAGCTTCGGGTTCTGCGTTGCAACGCCGACCGGGCATGTGTCAAGATTACATACTCTCATCATTACACAGCCTATCGCTATCAGCGGACCTGTCGCAAATCCGAATTCCTCAGCTCCCAGAAGCGCCGCTATGGCAACGTCACGGCCTGTTAACAGCTTACCGTCAGTCTCTATTACAACTCTGTTTCTCAGATTGTTCATCAAAAGCGCCTGATGCGTCTCGGCAACACCGAGCTCCCACGGAAGTCCGGCATGCCTTACACCTGTTCTCGGCGCCGCGCCCGTTCCGCCGTCATAGCCTGAGATCAGGATAACGTCCGCTCTGCCCTTCGCAACTCCGACCGCTATCGTGCCGACTCCCGCCTCCGATACGAGCTTTACCGTAACTCTCGCGTCGCGGTTGGCGTTCTTGAGGTCGGTTATGAGCTGCGCCAGATCCTCTATCGAATATATATCATGGTGCGGCGGCGGTGAGATAAGGCTTACGCCAGGTGTCGAATGTCTCGCCTTTGCGATCCACGGATAAACCTTTCCGCCCGGAAGATGTCCGCCCTCGCCCGGCTTCGCGCCCTGCGCCATCTTTATCTGTATTTCCTTCGCGTTCTGCAGATAGTGGATATGCACGCCGAAACGTCCCGATGCCACCTGCTTTATCGCGCTGCATCTTGAGTCGCCGTTCTCGTCGGGGATGAATCTGTCGGGATTCTCTCCGCCCTCGCCGCTGTTCGACTTTCCGCCGAGCCTGTTCATAGCGATAGCAAGACACTCATGCGCCTCGCCCGAGATCGAGCCGTATGACATAGCGCCGGTCTTAAACCTCTTTACGATGCTCTCTACACTCTCTACCTTGTCTATAGCTATCGGCTTATCTATCGTCTTTATATTCAGCATGCCGCGGATCGTGCACTGCTTGCCGCGGTGCGCGTCCATCTCTGCTGCGTACTCCTTGTAGAGCTTGTAATCGCCGGTCCTGCACGCCTGCTGAAGCTTGTAGATCGAGGACGGGTTGAACATATGATACTCGCCCTTTGCGCGCCACTTGTAGTCGCCGCCCGCCTTTAATGCCCTCGGAGACGTGACCTTGTCAAACGCGCTCTTTATGCGCACCATTACCTCCTTCTCGATCTCATCGAGTCCGAGGCCGCCGATCCTTGTCGCCGTTCCCGTGAAATACTTCTCAACAACGCTCTCGCGGATACCGAGAGCCTCAAATATCTGCGCGCCCTGATACGATGCTATAGTAGAGATACCCATCTTCGACATTATCTTTACTATGCCGTTCGTAACTGCGCTGTTGTATCTCTTTACCGCCTCGTCATACGGATACGAGATCATCTTGAGCTCCTCAAGGTGCTCTATCTCCTCATATACGAGATACGGATTTATACCGTTCACTCCGTAGCCTACGAGACATGCGAAATGGTGCACCTCTCGCGGCTCTCCTGTTTCAAGCACTATCGACACCTTCATCCTCGTGCCCTGTCTTATGAGGTGGTGATGCAGCCCCGATGCGGCAAGAAGCGCCGGGATAGGAGCCTTGTGCTCGTTTGCTCCCTTATCGGAGAGTATGATTATATTATAGCCGTTCTCGATCGCTATATCGGCAGCCTCGAATATCGTCTCCATAGCCGCCTCCATGTCGTGCTCGGCATGGGTGTTGAAGAGCGACGAGAGCGTTATGCTCTTGAAGCCTTCCCTGTCTATCGTCCTGAGCTTTGCAAGCTCCTCATTCGTGAGTATCGGGCTTCCCGCGCGCACCTTGCGGCAGTTGAGCTCCGATGATGTCAGAAGATTCTGCTCACAGCCGAAAAGCGTGTATGTCGAGGTCACGACCTTCTCACGGATAGCGTCTATCGGCGGGTTCGTTACCTGTGCGAAAAGCTGCTTGAAGTAGTTATACAAAAGCTGCGGCTTTTCGGACAGCACCGCTATAGGCGTATCTGTACCCATCGCGCCTACAGGGTCATCGCCCTTTTCGACGATGTTCTTTATTGTCATGTTTATATCTTCCCACGTATAGCCATAGATCTTCTCCTTTGTGAGAAGACTCAGCTCGTTTTCGTCGCCGTTTTCGCGGTTAACGAACATATTATCGAGGAACAGAGCGTTTCTTAACGCCATATCCTTGTTTATCGAATGAGCCGCACTCGCCTTTATCTCCGACACGAGATCGTGCCACGATTTGCCCTCGCCCTCGTTTACCGGAAGATCCTCAATGTCAACGAGTGTCTTCTTTACCCACTCGGCATACGGCTTGTGCGCCGCCTCATACGCCTTTATCTCATCGTCCGAAACTATCTTGCCCTGCTCGGTATCTATGAGCAGCATCTTTCCGGGATGCAGGCGCTCCTTCGAGATTATCTTTGACGGATCTATGTCAGTAACGCCGACCTCGGACGCGAGGATTATCATATCATCGCTTGTGACATAATATCTTGCCGGTCTCAGACCGTTTCTGTCAAGCGTCGCGCCGACGAGCTTTCCGTCTGTGAACGCCACAGCCGCAGGACCGTCCCACGGCTCGGTCACGCATGAATGGTACTCGTAAAAGCTGCGCTTTGCCGGATCCATGCTCTCGTTCTTCTCCCACGGCTCCGGGATCGTCATCATGACGGCTCTCGGGAGCGAGAATCCGGAAAGGTGCAGGAACTGGAGGTAGTTGTCGAGCATTGCCGAATCCGAGCCGTCCTCGTTTATTACCGGCATGACCTTCTCCATGTCGCCTTCAAATTCCGGCGTGCTGAACATCCTCTCGCGCGCCTTTACCCAGTTCACGTTTCCGCGGATGGTGTTTATCTCTCCGTTATGGATTATATATCTGTTAGGATGCGCTCTCTCCCATGACGGGAAGGTGTTCGTCGAGAATCTTGAATGAACGAGCGCGATAGCCGTCTCAAGATCCTCGTCCTTAAGATCAAGGTAAAATTCGTTTACCTGCTCCGGTGTGAGCATTCCCTTATATACGATCGTGCGGGTCGAGAACGATGCAAAATAGAAGTAGTTGTCCATGCCGCTCTTTCTTATCATCTTCTCCGCAAGCTTCATTATGATGAACAGCTTTCTCTCAAAGGCATCGTTGTCCATATCGGCGCTGCCTTTGCCGACAAATACCTGAACGATATAAGGCATTGCCTCCTTGGCGCTCTCGCCTATGCAGACATCATATACCGGCACCGTTCTTATGCCCAAAAGCTTCTGACCTTCCTCGGCTATTATACCCGAAAGTGTCTTTAAGCTCTCCTCTCTCGTCTCCCTGTCGGGCGAGAGGAACAGCATTCCCACGCCGTAATCTCCCTTTTCCGGGAGCTCGATTCCCTCGTTCTTGCATACCTTCTGCATGAACTTATGCGGCATCTGTATCAATATGCCCGCGCCGTCGCCTGTATCCGGCTCCGAGCCGACGCCGCCGCGGTGAGCCAGGTTCTTAAGTATCTGTATACCCTGATTCACTATGCCGTGCGATTTCCTGCCCTTGATGTTCGCTATGCAGCCTATGCCGCACGCGTCATGCTCAAATTGCGGATCGTACAATCCCTGCTTCTTAGGAAGTCCGTTTTCCATGTTCTATACCCCATTCCTTTCATCAAATCTAAAACAAGGCACCTCAATGACACACCCCGAAAAGGGTATGTACATTGAAGCGCCTTTGCTCCATTGCCGGGCGCATTTACGCGTCCTATGTTATTTAAGGATATTCGTTATTCTGTCCATCGCCTTTTCGGTATTTTCCTTTGTAGAAAAGGCAGTGAATCTTATATAGCCCTCGCCGCTCGGTCCGAAGCCCGAACCGGGTGTAGTTACCACACCGGCTTCCGTGAGAAGCTTATCGAAGAAATCCCACGACTTCATCCCGTCCGGAGTCTTTGCCCATACGTACGGGGAATTCACTCCGCCGTAGACCTCAAGCCCCGCTTTTTCAAGCGCGTCTCTTATGATCCTTGCATTTCCGAGATAGTAGTCGATGTTCTCCCTTATCTGCGCTCTGCCCTCTTCGGTATAGACCGCCTCGGCGGCACGCTGTATCACATACGGAACTCCGTTGAACTTCGTGCACTGGCGTCTGTTCCAGAGTGCGTTTAATTCCGTTCCGTTCACCTTGAGCGCTTTTGGCACTACAGTATACGCGCATCTCGTTCCGGTAAATCCGGCTGTCTTTGAGAAGCTCCGGAACTCGATCGCGACCTCCTTCGCTCCCTCGACCTCATAGATCGAATGCGGAACGTCGGCCTCCGTTATGAAAGCCTCGTATGCACTGTCGAAAAGTATCACGCTTCCGTTCTCTCTTGCATAATCCACCCAGCTCTTTAACTGCTCTTTTGTGAGCGTCTCGCCCGTCGGATTGTTCGGGAAACAGAGATAGATCATATCCACCTTCTCTTTGGGCAGCTCCGGCATAAAACCGTTCTCCGCCGTGCAGGGCATGTAATAAAGGTTTGACCACTTGTCTCCGGCAAAATCGCCCGCTCTTCCCGCCATTGCGTTGGTGTCAACGTATACGGGATACACCGGATCACATACGGCAACCTTATTGTCAGGTCCGAAAATATCACCGATGTTTCCGCAGTCGGATTTTGCTCCGTCCGAGACGAATATCTCGTCAGGCTCTATTCCCAGTCCCGCGTAATCGTTCTCTACTATCTTTTCTCTCAGGAAGTCATATCCCTGCTCGGGGCCGTAGCCTCTGAAGCCCTCAGCGGTGCCCATCTCGTCTACCGCCTTGTGCATTGCCTCGATGACCGCGGGTACCAGCGGTCTTGTAACGTCGCCTATACCCATCTTTATAACTTCCTTTTCGGGGTGCTCCGCCTGATAAGCGGCAACCTTCTTAGCGATGTCCGAAAAAAGATAGCTTCCCGGAAGCTTTAAATAATTTTCGTTTATCTGTGCCATTCTCTCACTTCTCCTCCACGATTGCATCTATTATTTTACACCGTTTTATCGGCAATTTCAATTATCAAAATGCACAAAATTAACTTGTGCAAACTTTTTGGGGTGTATTATTTTGTCCGACTTTGCAGCTTTCGGACACAATATATAGTCTCAGACGGTGATCTCGCCTTCAAAAACGAATTCCGCCGGGCCCGTCATATATACATTATTGCTCTCTCTGTCCCATTCGATATGCAGAGTCCCGCCCGTGAGCTCCAGGTCTGCCTCATTCTCCACAAGCCCGCAGAGCGCCGCAGCCACAAGTGTAGCGCACGCGCCGGTGCCGCAGGCGAGCGTCTCTCCCGCGCCGCGCTCCCAAACGCGCATCCTTATCGTCTTATCGCCCCTGACACACGCAAATTCCGTGTTCACGCGTCTCGGGAAAAGCGGATCGTTTTCAAACCTGGGTCCTATCTTCTCTATGTCGAGACCGTCAACGTCGTCTATGAACGTAACTGCGTGAGGATTGCCCATAGATACTCCGGTCACCCTCCACTTCTTACCGTCCACCTCGATCTCACGGTCGATAAAATCCTTAGACTCGTCGGCGATCGGTATTTTAGCGGGATCCAGCTCCGGCGCGCCCATATTGACGCGCACCGCCGTCGTTTCGCCCTTGTCATCTAGCGTCAGCTCAAGCGTCTTGATCCCAGCGAGCGTCTCGAGCGTGATCACGGTCTTATCCGTAAGCCCCTTGTCATGTACATATTTTCCGACGCAGCGCGACGCGTTGCCGCACATCTCCGCCTGCGAACCGTCGCTGTTGTACATATCCATGCGGAAATCCGCCTTGTCAGACGGGCATATGAGCACAAGCCCATCCGAGCCCACGCCGAAATGTCTGTCAGATATGATCCTTGCCGCTTCGTTCACGTTATCGATCATCCCATCGAGGCAGTTCACGTAAACGTAATCGTTTCCCGCCCCCTGCATCTTAGTAAACTGTATAGTCTGCATCTCTAAACTCCTTAAAACCTTTAATTCTTATCAATTATCCATTGTCAACTGTCCATTGTTCACATGTTAAGTATGAGTCTTGCCGTATCTATAAATCTCGCGCCCGTATCCATGCTCCGTTTCTGGATGAACCGGTGCGCCTGCTGCTCGGTCATATGGAACCGTTCCATAAGCAGCAGCTTCGCCTCGTCTATGACCTTTGCCTCCTCGGGGCTTCTGCCCGTCTTGTGTTTTTCCGCAGGCACCCTTCCCAGGAACACGCCTATCGACGATATGAGCTTCTGCCTGCTCATCGGCAGCGGTATAACGAAAATATCCTCGCTGTTTATATCGTCAAGGCGCTCCGGCTTGACGATCGAAATGATCTTGCAGTCGGCGCCCGCATTTTCATAGACCTCGTCAACGACCATGTCCGGCAGCTTATAGCCCATTATCACCAACGGCTCGTCGTAGTCCTCTATCCTTCTCAGAAGCTCCGCTCCCGTACGGCACACCGCCCTGTCTGTTTCCAGTCCCGTACCGTCGAGCATCTGCCGTATCTTAAGAGCGGTAGCTTCATTTGAAAGGGCCAATACAACACGCATAATGCCCGCCTCCTCCCATCGTCTCCGCAGCGCCGCCTAAAGGCGGCACGGCGAAAAATCAATACTGCACAAGATACCTGTCAAGCTCCCACTTGCTTATGGTACGTCTGTACAGATCGTACTCGGTCTCTTTTTTCGCTATATAGCTGTCCTTGAGATTCTTGCCCAGAAGCTCCTCAACAAGCTCCGATCTCTTCGCGATCTGCAGCGCCTCGTTCAGGCTGACCGGCATACGCTCGATGCCAAGCATAGTAAGATCGTTCTTTGAGAGCTCATTAACGTTCATGCCTATACTCGGAGGCAGAATTATAGAGTCATCCTGCAGCCCCTTAAGACCCGCCTTTAAGATCGCAGCGATCGCAAGATACGGATTTGCTGTCGGATCCGGCGAGCGGTATTCGATCGACGAATCCTCCGGCACGCGCGATCTGATCGCGCGGATCAAAAGGCTCCTGTTGTTCTCCGACCATGAGATGTGGTACGGCGCATCCGCGCCCGGAATAAATCTCTTATACGAATTCACCGTTGGGTTCGTAAGACATACTATCTCACGCGTATACCTTAAAAGTCCCGCGATAAATCTGTACGTCTCGTTTCTGAATTTATTTGTTGTCTCATTGAAGGCAAAAACGTTCTCGCCGTCCTTTTCAAGATGCATCGTCAGATGCATTCCCGAGCCCCATTCATCGGCAAACGGCTTAGGCATAAATGTCGCATGCAGCCCGCTGCGCTTCGCTATCGTCTTTACAACAGTCCTGAATGTCACGATCCTGTCCGCCGTAACGAGCGCATCGTCCTCCTTGAACACTATCTCGTGCTGACCGTGCGCCATCTCGTGATGCGACGCCTCTATAGTATAACCCATTTCCTCAAGCGTGAGACATATATCGCGCCTTACGTTCTCGCCGTTGTCCAGCGGCGCCATATCAAAATAGCTTCCCGAGTCGTTCGTCTCCGTTGTCGGCCTTCCGCTCTCATCTGTATTAAAGAGGAAAAACTCGATCTCGGGTCCGATCTTCAGTTTATATCCCATATCCTCCGCTTCCTTAACGACACGCTCAAGCACGAGTCTGGGATTATACTCCAGCGGCTTTCCGTCCGGCGTATAAACATCGCAAATGAGCCTTGCGACCTTTCCGTTATGCGGTCTCCACGGGAAGATCGCAAATGTCGTGGGATCCGGGTGCAGGTAGAGATCACTTTCCTCGATATTGGCAAATCCGTCAATTGCCGAGCCGTCAAAAACACATCTGTTCTCAAGCGCCTCTTCAAGCCTGTCGACGGTTATAGCCATATTCCTCATCTGTCCGAGCATATCGGTGAACTGAAGTCTTATAAATCTTACATCCTCGTCTTCGACGCGCTTCAAAATTACTTCCTTCGGTGTCATTATATTAACCTCCCTTACAATAACCGGGCCGCCGTTATTGCCCTTTTTTAAAATAAAAAAGGGTACACCAAATAAAAGTGCACCCTTGCAAAATCATCTCAATCACCGGCCCGCCGCCGGTCAAAATCTCGATTCTATACGATTATATCATAAAAAAGTTCGTTTTGCAATACTTTTTGAAAATTTTATCACGGTTTTTGAACGAGCGAATTATTGTTATATTATACCTCACATAGAGGCAAGTAGTATCCACCCGCAATGACGCACTTTGCATCGCACTTTCGATTTTGTCTCTTTCTAAGATGTGCAAGCAATTTTCTGGAACATTATCCACTCATTTCATCCACCAGCCCGGCTGATTTCTGGTTGCACGACCACCTTCTTTTTTAAATTGGAATATATATCCCATTGTTTTTGCCTTTTTTACAAATTCAACAAGCTCTTTACCACCGACGATCCATAGTCTGCCGCCTTTGGATCGTTTGTCTATATACCGAATACCATTATCTCTTAACAGTTCAATGATATCTTCATCATCCGATTTGACATCATCCAACCCAGGTAACGTCATTTGCTCGTATTTAGTGAAATGTTGTTTAACAGGTTTTATTTCCTCACCGCTCTCATACTGTCTATTTCTCTCGTTTTTTCTTATTGGAGCATAATCCGATACCACACTGTCAATAAGCTCCGTTTTGGGTATCAACTCATTTTGAGAAGATGTCTCATTTGCACAAATAACTTCTGTTCCCTGATCTGTATTATGCTTTTCACCAGTGATCACAGTTCCAATTACATCATTTTTGGGATCTAAAGCAGCTGCAATCGTGCCTAGATCAGGTTCAAAATCGGAAGTTTCATTGTTTTCATGAAGGATTTTATACGCACGTTGTTTTACTCGCCGTAAAAGCTCCGTATCCCGGTCAGACGAATGCTGAATCATTTCATTCTTCTCTGGCTTGATGCCTTCATCATTCAACATTTGTATAACTCGTTCCATCGTTCCGTCAGGGTTTCTATAATATTCACTGCCTCGAATTCGAATAAAATGCCACCCTAAACGTTCAAGAATCGTTTGACGTTCCATGTCTTCGCGAATCTTGTTCTCGTCGCTATGATAACGTTCCCCATCACATTCAATTGCGACTTTT
>DVNB01000001.1 GCA_018714695.1 Candidatus Ornithomonoglobus merdipullorum
GTTCACGGTCACTCGGTTCCACACCTGATCCTGAACTATCAACATTCCAATCTTTTTCAGCTGCTTTCCAAGCTCCTTAATATCGTAGCTCACAACCCGGCTTTCGATATTTACATTTGTACGATGGTTGAATACATTAAGCGAACCCGTAACATATATCTCAAGTGCCGTGGCGATATACTGAGCTTCTTTTTCGTCCTGTCTGCGAAGCTCGTTATACAAGTCCTCTAAGATCGGCATGTTCTCGGGGCGCGGGTCATTTAAGTAGTCTCTGTAAATAAGCCGTACACATCGGTCAATGATGGTTTTCTCAACAGGCTGCAAGCCCTCTTTTCCTCCGACAATCAGCTCGCAGAGCGAAAGAATGAAATCGGATTTTAGTGAAAGAGGGTTTTCCTCCTCGCTGTAATTGAGGTTTAAGTCCATTGGGTTAATGTAATCCGTTGAGGTCGGCGATATTTTTATCACCTGTCCGTGCAGCCGTTCCACGAGCGGTCCGTACTCTGCCTCCGGGTCGCATATGATAATATCGTCCTCGGTCACAAGAAACACATTTGCGATCTCTCGCTTTGCGCTGAACGATTTTCCGCTTCCCGGCGTTCCTAATATAAGCCCGTTTGGGTTCTTCAGGAGCTTGCGGTCAACCATTATGAGGTTGTTTGATAATGCGTTTACGCCGCAATACAGGGCTTCCTTGCCCGTCTGAAACAGCTCCTGTGTGGTAAAGGGTATAAAAATAGCGACGCTTGATGTAGTTAAGCCCCGCTGGATTTCTATTAAGTTTTTACCGAGCGGCAGGGAAGACATTAATGCTTCCTCCTGCCTGAAATCAAGTCGTTCCAATGTGCAGTTGTATTTCTGCGCTATGGATTTAGCCTGAAAAACATTACTGTCCAATTTTCTCTTGCTGTCACCAAGATTTACGACGATGAACGTCATAAGGAACATTCGCTCATTTCTGCTCTGCAAATCCTGCAACAGTTTTTTTGCCTCACTGCCGTATGTGGCAAGGTCAGAAGGAATTATATCCATATCATAACCGCTTCTGACCGCTTTTTTCTGCTCCGCTATCTTCATGGAATCAAGGTCGGTAATCTTTCTTTTAATAGTCTTTATCGCCTTAACTTGGTCTATAGACTGAATATGCATTGATACAATGACCGAACTTTGCATATCGAGAAAATCTGCAAGCATCCTGTCCGACAGCTCCGGTGCAAGTATCTGCAAGAAATACGCACTGCCGAATTTATCACCTATCTTAAATACATATCCGTTTCGGAACTCAAATGAGGACGGCGCGATAAAGTCCTTGACCGATAAGCCCGTTTTCGGCAGCCAATCCCACGAAAAACGGAACGGCTCCGTGGTGTCGAGATGAAACATATCATACATCACCTTGAGTCTTTCGTCACCATTGAGCGTAGCAGCCTTAACGCCCAACCGCTTAAAGTTGTTTAAAATATCAGTTTCAATTCTCTCTATCCTTGGTTTTGCAGCTTTGATACTGTCAGCTTCAATGCCGAATGTGATGTACTTAGTTTTGACAAGTCCATTGTTGCCGCGTGCAAGTCTGTCTTGAAGCATTTCGGTATATTCCTCGCGTATCTCATCAAAATCATCGTCCTGCGGTGCAATAACGAGCCGGCTCGAAAAGCTGTCATCCTTTGCTGACAGGTTCATAAATGAAGGCTCAAATTTCACCGAGCTGTCAAAGTAATTGAGAAATTCGCTCCAGCTGTCAAAGATCGCGGTCTTATCCTCATTCTGATTGAGCTGATAATTGATATCCTGAAACTGTATCGTTTTCGTGTAATAACCATCGCTGACCTTGCATATCCCATCCCTGAACATCTGCTGAAACGGGATACTGTCCTGTGACGATTGCTGTTTCTTATCCTCTCTTTTTGCCCTGCGGATAGCCGTTTCAATGGCTCTTTTATCCGCGCGGCTCAGCTTTTTTGCGTACAATGTTTGTGACCTCCTTTTCAAGTTCTTCCTGTCTTTTTAAGCAGTCATAAAAGTTATTCGTCATATATGGACGCTCTTTAGGACGAAGTACACAGACATCGATTATGTTTTTGAGTATCTTCTCAAGCGGCTGACCATGTTTTTCATACAATGCAAGCAGAAAACATGGAAGCATTAAGATTATCATAAGCATTGCCGAAACGCTTGTACCGAGTGCGCCCTTTGTTAAGAAAAATATAGGTAAACCTGTGACGATCCCGGCCCCGAAACATATGAGCTGCCGCTTGGTAAGATTGAACATAACCTTTGTCTTAACCTTTGTTAAGTCCTTTGGCACAGGTACATAAGCCATAGTTTATCCTCCTTCCGTTAATGAGCTGCGAACACAGCTTTTGCGAGTGAGCCTGTCTTGAACAGTGTAAAGCACAGCAGCACCGTATAGCCCATACATGACCATATCGCTGTGCTGATATTGGTATCAACAATCATATTTTGAACCAATACGGAATATATAGCTATACATACCATTATCAAAAAACCCTGGAAGCCTAACGCAAACAGGCTTTTCAAGTAATTCTGTCCCATCTGTCCCCATGAGTGGTTTATCATTGTTGACATAGGTATCGGCGCAACAGATGTAACGAGATATATTTCTATCATACGTCCGTAGGAGATGATAAAAATACAAATGGACAGTGCCCACATAGAAATACCGACAATAAACGATTGCAGCCAAAGCCCCAACAGCTCACCGATGCCCATAGCCTGAAGCCGTATTTCAAGGTCCGCAAAGTGTGAAGCAATATCAATATTCAACGTCCCCGTTATTATGCCCGATGAACGTGTTATGACGTTTTGGGCTAAGTCGAATACTCCCATCACCAAATCCCATGTGTGCGATACGATAAGGACCGCACAGGCTGTTTTGAATATCCATTTAAAGAACATCCAAGTATCAACATCATGCAGATTATTCCTGTCGGCAATGAGTTGGATAAGCTCCAATGTCATAACTATCGCAAGAATTATGCCTGCTATAGGCAGTATAATATTATCGGATAGGTTCTTTATCATATTGAATATATTGCTGTTCCATGCCTGCGGCGTTTGACCTATCTGTGTGCTGATCTCCGTGACCTTTGCATTTACATTGTCAAACAGTCCCGTCAGATTGTTCATTATG
>DVNB01000042.1 GCA_018714695.1 Candidatus Ornithomonoglobus merdipullorum
CTGCTGATAGTATACAACTTTGCAGGGCTACCCGAAGATGAGTCAGACGAAGAGCTTATCGAAACATACATAGAAAAAGCAGCAGCCGAAAAACGTTCGACTACTGCTACATTTGGCACCCCCGACGCGAGTCGAACGCGTGACTAGCCCTTAGGAGGGGCTTGTTATATCCACTTAACTACAGGGGCATGGATTGTCCGATGCTTTGCATCGAACAAATAATATTATATCACATTATGCTCTGTATTGCAAGAGTTTTTTTGAAATTTTCGCAAAATTTCGGCAGAAATCATATCAGAGTCATTTCAGTGACTCTATCATTGATTCGATCTTCTGCGGCGTATCGCCGTGGATGCGATAGATACGGTCCATTGGATGCAGTACATCGTCCTGGGTGTATACGAGTCCATAATCTGTTGAGAATGTTGTCGTATAGCCCAGATTGTCTCGGATGACTCTGTCAAGACGCTCGGTATATCTTCCGTTGGGGTATGAAAAGCTTTCGGTTCCGCGTCCTGTTATGGCTGCGACGCGCGCGCTGCAGTCCTTGACGTCTTCTATATACTCATTTATTATCAATTCATTCGTTTTTAACACACTCAGAGGATATTCATAGGTGTGCATTATCGTTGTATGATTGCCGATCTCCACCAAGCCGGAGTTATAAAGCTCTTTTATCTGCCATGATTTAAGATAGTTCGTCTTGTCTATCTCCGAGCCTATGATGAATACCGCCGCTTTTACTCCGTACTTCTGCAAGAGCGGATATACGACTGTGTAAAAATCTTCGTAGCCGTCGTCAAAGGTGAGAACGATGTTCTTTGCGCCGGAGCTTGCGTTCCACATCTCTCTGGGGAGCAGGAATGTATAGCCATGTGATGTGAAGTATTGAAGATCGCTCTCAAATTCGGCAGCACTGATCCTGTACGTGTCGTAGTGAAGCGGATTGTCTGTAACTCCGTGATAGCAGAGGACCGCGGTGTTTATGGTTCTTGCAAATGCGCAGAACGGCGCGGAAAGCACTGCCGTGAATACGAGAAGCAGCACGGCGGCTTTAAGTCTGAAACCTGATAATATCTTCATATATATTTTAATTCATCTCCAAACGTAATTTTTTACTGACAAAAGGTCAGTCTAAGTACCATACGCGGCTACCTGAATAGATCGTGTGTCTTAAAAATATGCTTCCGTTTTGAATTCCTGAGCAACAGTCATTGAATCCCTTGTCACAGAACAGCGAAAATACGCTCATACCGCTGTATGTATCGAATTTTACAAATTGCTCGGTGCTTTTTTCAAAGTAGTATATTGAGCTGTCCTCGGCTATAGCGTATATCAGATCGTTTACATAGTCGTAATTGATATACAGGATCTTACCGATAGGATTCCCGTTGCTGTCATAAGTGTATATCCGGTGATTCTCGGGAAGCACTCGAATGATCTCTATCTCCTTTGGATTTTGGTCCATGTTTATTACATGAAGGCCGCCGCCGCTGTCTATGTAAGACATGTATGTTTCTCCGACAACAAACTGCTTCATGTCATTGAGCAGGTTTACATGTGAATAGTCGGTGAGCTCCATTGTGTAATCATCCATGGTGCGCATGTCTATCATATGTATCACCGAGTGCGAGTCTGCCTCACCGTAGAACATATAGTGGTATACGCTGTCCCTTGTGACCTGCATATTATATACGTTTTTATCAGTAAGATACCGGAAATTCGTTCCGTCCGAGTCAAAACAGAACAGCCTTCCGCCGTTTTCACCCGCAACTATGCCGTATAGCTTGCCGCGTACCGCTGCGAGTGTTGATGCTTTGATATCTACCGGGGCGCCGTTCTCGTCGGTAAGTGATATGCGTTCTGTCTCATAGCTGTCCTGATATGTGGCAGATATATATCCCTCGGCATCAATATAATATATAAGAGTAGAGATCCTCGTAGGACTGTGCGCGCCCGCGCCTGCTTCATCCTCAATGTTACCGACGGTCATGCCGTCGGTCCTAAGGTAAAGCGGGGAATCGCAGAGGTTGTTGGCGAAAAAGTCAAAGCCCAGGATCATTTCCTTATCACGTCTGATCCTTCCGTCAGGCATTACGTACTCCGTCGAATCAAGACCGCTGCTTATGAACATGACCTGACCCGTTTCCGGATACCATATCGCCAGCGCACCGGTTATTTTTGCGATATATGTCATAGGCATATAAAGGCTGCTTCTGACATTATAAACTGCAACGTTTCTTATATCGCCCGGAGCCGCCTCATATGTAAATTGTTCGCCAACGTTGTGACAATAATATTGACCGTTTACCATCAGCTCAATACGATCAGGACCATTCGCGTCTGCCGGCATGTATCGGAATGAATTATCGGGCATATATCCCGAAACTCCGGCACAATCCGTGAGTCCTGCGGCTTCACAGATAAATCTGAGCGGCAGATATGTATTTCCGTCTGTTGAGACCTGAGCAGTCGCTACAGCTCCGTTCGAGGAGGTCATCTCCATATATCGATAGTATTTGTATTGATCGACCGTTATCGCTACAGGATCCTCGGGCGTCATACATAAAAAAGTACCCTTTGCGTGGGCAGCCGTGCCGGCCGCCGCCGTCATCACAGCGGCGATACATCCGATCTTCCATGCTTTTATCATATATATCTACATCTCCAAAAAAGATCGAGCCTTTGCTCGTTGTTATCTAATTATACCATAGACTAACTAAAATGTCAACAATATATATCGATTTTCCCTGCGGATTTCACAGTGATGCCGACGGATGAAAGAATTTTGTTTTTTTGGTCAGGGGATATTGACACAAATCGGTGAAACATGGTATAATCCATATATAAGCATAATTATATGACCATAGGCATTGATAAAAAAGCAATCGGTTACAGGTGGTGTTATTTTGAACAAGTTATTATATGACCGGGAAATTGATGATGAGCTTATGATACAGTTCATATTGATGTACGCTCTCGGCAAGGCTGACGAGCCGTTAGCGTATACGGATCTTCTGAATGTTGTTCAGGGCAACTGCGAGATCAATTTTACCGATCTTCAGCTTGCGCTTGACAATCTGATACAGACCGGACATGCGGCAAAGCGTCAGATAAGCGAAATGTTGACGGTGTATTCCCTGACTCGCAAGGGCAAATATGTGATAGATTTTTTCTACAGCCATATACCGCTGATAATACGCGAGCCAATCGATAGATCAATAAAGGATATGTATCTTGAAAAACGCCGCAGAGAGGCAGTACGCGCATCGGTAACGCCGATAAATATGAATGAGTATACAGCGGAGTGTGAGCTGTATGATGATGATAAGATGCTTATAATGTCGCTTTCTCTTTACGCCGGAACACGGGAGCATGCGGAGGCTATAGCGGAATTCTATAAAAAGAATTCTGCGGAGGTCTATGGAAAGATAATTGATATATTTGCCGATACGGACGAGAACGGAGGAGAAACCGAAGATGAATAAAAAAAGCGTAAAGCTTATCGCTGTCATCCTTCTTGCCGCTGTCGTGGTTTTTGAGATAGGCTTTATAGTAAAAAGAAACATTATCGACTCGGGAGACGGAAATGTACGTTCCGGTATAGCAGGCGCGGTCACTGTCGCGGCGGAGACTGCAGTAATAAACGATGTAGAGGTACCGGCATACAATATAACGGGAAAGGACGTAACGTATTTTTCGGATTCAAACCTGAGCATGATAGGGTTTGCACTTACGGATACGGGAGAGCGATATGAGCTTACCTATAATGGCGTGGTGTTTGACAATGCTGCGGCGCTTACTACGGCGCTTGACGGGAAGGCTGCATATACGTCCGGTAAGCAGGTCTTTGCCGGCGGAAGCGGGTTTGAATGCTTTTCGGCAGAGGATTCGATACTTGTTCCCGCGGCGGCAGTAACGGCGGCGGGCGGAGTGATAAATGCGCCGGCAGAGGCTGAAGCCGGAACACCGGCAGAGGCGGAGGCAACAGCTGCCGCAGCTGCTGCAGAGGCACCGACTGAAACAGTATCCGAAACGATAGTCGTGCTGGATCCCGGACACGGAAAATCTTCATCCGCTATGAATACGGAGGAAAAGTCGGCGGCGGGATGGGTGCAGAATTCCTCAGGTGAGTGGGGAGAATGGAGACATTATAAGAGCGGATCCTCGACCGAGGACTGCGAGGGTTCAGGCTGCACGGGAAGAGTTACACCGAACGGTTCGTGCTGGTATCCGATAGGAAACGGAGACAGAGCAGTGGAGCCTGCGATCAATTTGAACAATGCGCTGGCAGCAAAGCGGTATCTTGAGGAAATGGGCTATACCGTGAGGATGACGAGGACGACCAATGATGAAAATCCTTCAATTACGCGCAGGATATCATATTGTTATCCGAATAACGATACCTCGGCAGAGGCGGATGCCGATATATTCGTATGCATACATTCGAACGCCGGAGGCGGCTCGGGTTCAGCGTATATCTCTTTGGAGGGACTTTATGACCAAAGAGGCATATCTTCCACATACGTTGAAGACAGTAATATGCTCGGCAAGTACATAAATGATGTTATCGTGAGTGATACATCGCTCTCACGCAGCGGGAACGGTATAATAAGCTTTGAGCCGGAGCTCATTGCCTTTTGTAAATCGCCGATACCGTGCGGATATCTTGAGATAGGTTTTTTTGATAACTCATCGGATCTGAATATCCTTGAGACAGAGAGTGATTCTATCGGACGTGCTATAGCTTACGGAATCAATACATATCTTACGGAGAAGGGACAATGAAAAAGGGTATTTTAAGCAAATCAGCATTGCAATACATAGCGGCTGCCGCAATGCTGGCAGGTCATACGGCCTTTTTGGCGGACAGCTTTGCGGCAGCATATTTTATGACGTTTTTCAGCCGCATCACAATAGTCATAATGTGTATGTTTGTTGCGGAGGGATTCTATAAAACACACGATCTAAATAAATATGCGCTGCGGCTTGCGGTATGTGCCGCGGTGTCGCAGCTGCCGTATTATTTTTTCAGGATCGGGACATTGCCGCAGGGGGTATATTCGTTCCTTGCCGGAAATTATTCAGCAAGAAATGTGATATTTACGCTGCTTGTGGGACTTATGCTGCTTTCGGTGCTTAAGTCCGGGATGCGCTACCGCTACAAGCTGGCGGCGCTTGTCTGCGCGCTGTTCATAACAAGAAACAGTGATTGGGGCTTTGTCGGCGTTATGTCGATAGCGGTGTTCGGAATGTTTCATGGAAGCTTTAAAAAGCAGGCGTGCGCGTTTGGTGTCGTTTTATTTGTATATTTTATAGCGAAGCATTTCGGGATGACGGTGCAGTTTGCCCTAATGGGTGAGATAGATATAAATATGCTTTTGAATTCCGTATCGTATGCCGGCTGTCTGTTGGCGCTTCCTCTTATTGCGCTGTATAACGGCAAGCGGGGGGCATGTCCGAAATATGCGCTCTATATTTTCTATCCTGCGCATCTTGCGGCGTTGTTTATCATAAAGCTGCTGCTTTCCTGATAATCGGCAACGATAAAGGGCCGGAGCAAAACCTGTGTTTTGTCCCGACCCTCTATTTATATTGCCGCCGCGGCGCGGCGGCGGTGCTTGCGCTTTTTTATCGGTGCGCCTGCGCGGATCCTTCCGCGCTGTACCTCAAAGCATTCCTCGATCTCCTCAAAGGAGATGAGACTGTAATCGTAAGCGATCCTGAGAAACGCCGAGGCGCATGCGAACGCGTCGTCATTTGCATGGTGATGACTGAACGTGATCCCCAACGCGTCACAGAGTCTGTTAAGGCGGTGGCTTTCAAGCTCGGGATATGCCTTTTGCGAGAGCTTTACCGTGCAAAGGTAGTCAAAATCGGGCGGAGTTATTCCATAGTGCCCGAGCGTTTCGCAGAGCACGCGTATGTCAAACGAGGCATTGTGTGCTATTACCATTCTGTTTTTTATATACGGTATCAGCTCCTGCCAGTATTCGTCGAATGTGGGTGAATTCTGAACTGCCTGCGGAGTTATTCCGTGTATCTTTATGTTATATTTATTGAACTCAAATGGGTACGGCTTGATCAGGATCTCCTTGCGCTCTTCGATGATCCCGTTTTCAACCACGCATAGCCCGAGGCTGCATGCGCTCGTGAACGCAGAGGTCGCCGTTTCGAAATCTATCGCCGTAAAATCCATAGACCGTTCCTCCTTTCGGTGCGGATGTATTGCCGCAAACTCTTACAAATGACATTATACATCAAATTGAGATGTTTGTCAACACCGGAAAATATTTGTGGGTATTTCACGATTAACTGTTCTGTTTTAACTAATATAATGTTCAAATGATACAAATATTGATTGATCGTGTAAAAAGCTATTGACATATTGAATGATCGGTGCTATAATATATTCTGTTGTTGAGAGATACAGATATACAG
>DVNB01000043.1 GCA_018714695.1 Candidatus Ornithomonoglobus merdipullorum
ATACAAATATTGTGCTGATTTTTCCCACACGCCGTGATAATTGACACTGTTTTCGTGTAATTTTGATCACCACGCTTTCCCGATGCCGCCCATGTGATAACTTTTACTGATTATTTTATTCATCCGCTTAAAATAATACTTGACATGTTCATAGGTGAAGATGTTATAATAGATAATAAAAGCAGTTTGCCGTATTTTCCGTCACGGCATCCTGCAAATTAAAAAAGGAGATGATAAGCAAATGAAAAAACATAATTTTTTTAAAAGGACGGTGTGTATCGCGGCAGCGGCGGCAGCGCTCTTTACTTCAGCAGCCATACCATTTCCCGCCGCAGCCGCAGAGGATGACGCAACGGAGACGATCGATGTGAGTACGCTTCCCGACCATATTGAAAACGGTGATTTTGAGTCGCCAAAAGTTGTAGATATTGTCGGTGATCTTAAAAATCCCAACGATACGTATAATGATATACCAATAATCAACAACCCCGGTAGTAACATTACATTCCGAGCTGATAATCCATGGCTTGTAATGTCTGAAGAGATCTACAACAACGCCACTTACAACGAATTTTACTGGAAAACCACAGCCTCAGACAAGCGAATTGAAATCGGAACCGATAATGTCTCAGACGCAAATATGCAATCTTTTTGGGGGACTGGTAACTCCGATAATTTAACTGCCGGCCACAATGATCAGTTTGCGGAACTTGTTGCTGAGGAACAGGCATCATTGTATCAGAATATAAAAACAGAACCTGGAAGTGTTCTAAGTTGGTCGTTAATGCACAGGGGTAGATATCACAGCTCAACAGACGGTAAGGATACAATGGCGCTGTTTATCGGTCCGGCACAGGATGGACTTACAAAAGCACAAGGCACAGGAAATAATGACATTTTCATGCAATTAGCACAACTTCTTACTCTTAACTATAGCAGTCTTGAAGAAGGTATGGAGCGTGTACAGCGCACACTTTATTCAAAACCTGTGCATGATGGTGACGTTATTGATGCGACCTTTGTATCAAACAACCCCGGCGGTGATTACACTGAAAAATGGACCTGTTGGATAATTACAGATGATAATGATCAATGGAACACATATAGTAATATATATACCGTTCCGGAAAATCAGACAGCCACAACCTTTGCTTTTACAGCACTTACCGGAGCATTTAACGACAATGTTGATGCTGATTATAACCAGGGGAACTGTTTGGATAACATAACATTCGGTAAATATTATCCGCTTACCGTAACGACAACCGAAGGTGGAAGTGCAACCGTTTTCTACAAAAGTAATGGTGAAAACATAACCGCAACAAATGATAATCCTGTTTATATTAATGTCGAAGATGGTTCCCATGTATCTTTTTCTGTCACTCCGGACACAAATTATACATACGTCGGTGCATATAAAGACGGCACATTTGTAGCACCAGATGCGCAACATGATAATAATTTGTCTGTGATCATGGATACAAGTCACGTTGAGCATTTGATGTTTTCAAAAAATGCACATGTCACATATGATCTTAATGGAGGCAGCATCAACAATAGTACAGAACGTATTGAACACGAATATAATTATTATAAAACTAACAACAATGCACCCAGCACTCCAACAATCGACGAAGGAGAATTTCTTGGTTGGCGAGTGTTCAGCAACGGCAAAGAAATAACATCTGACGGCAATCTTGTCCCTAGTGAGCACTCGGTAAAATACAATGCAACGATAGAAGGATCAGAAGAAAAGTCTACCATTGAGATCAGTTATGGAAATGAACATAGTTATACTATTGATACCGATGATGACTCTACAGTTATGCTACTTGCAGTTTATAGCCATGTAATAGAAGCACAACCGTGCACACGATACATCGGCGAAATTTCTGACAAACACAATGATAATACAGGTGGAACTGTCACCATTACAATTAACAACAGCAATGATTCATACGGAACCAATCTTCCAATAAACTATGGTGATACATATACGGTTACTGCTACTCCCAATAAGGGGTTTAAATTCATCGGTTGGTATTATGAAAATCCAAATACCGGAGGATTAGAGAGCATAACGACAGGAATAGAAAATAATAATGGTATATCAAAGCATACGGGTACATTCGCTTTTCGCTCAAATTTGAAAATACATGCATTATTTGATGAGATTATACTTACTCCGTATCTGTCTGTTGTAGCAGCTGATCCAACTGCTGAAAATGAACTGAAGGAAGCAGGTATTGATACATCTCATGGCGATGTAAAACTTTTCGGTGAATCAAATGCGGTGTATAAAAATAATACCTACGGTGGAAGCAAATACGGCAACACGATCGCTACAGGCTTTTTCGCCGAGCGTGAATTTAAGTTAAATGACAATAATTCGATTGACCTCAGCGGAGTATGGACGATCAACATCCCGGCTCACGGTTCATATTTCAAAATGAAAGATGTAGATGAGATTGACAGTAATCACATTCTGGAAGAACCTGTTGTACCCTGCGACAAAGCAGAATCAAATCCGGGTGCGATATATAAGGCACAGCAAGGAAGTAACAACTACAATCGTCAGGTAAAGTTTTCTGTTGGTGGCACTACCATAACCGGAGGAAATGCACAAGTAACATTCGGTATAGTAATAGACAATCTCTACGCACCGAACGCTCAGGCAGGCTTTAGAGTAAACGGAACTTCTTCTAACAAACTCGACAATAGCAATTCAGTTCCTGCCACAACAGAGCAACCGTATGACCAATCCAAGCTTGACGCTATCGGCTCTACATCAAGCACCGATACACAACCAATAGACTAACATTGCAAAGGGGGAATGAATAGAAATGATAAAATATGAAGCGCCAAAGATCAACATCACCTACTTTGAAGACATCGTAAAAACAGAAGGCAATGGACAGGTAATGCACATGAATGGATCATTCGTCTGCCGGACTGCAGCACAGAACCTTAATGCGGCAGCTGCAGACCCCACCATCATCAACTCCGTGGCAACAAGAACAGTAAGGGTACAAACTATACTGCAGTTCAATGACGGCTCATAATTGCACATACATCAAACCGAGCCTGAGGCTGCCGCAGCAGCGGCAGCACTCCGCCGTCCGGCGGTTTTGACCTCGCCCGTATAACGGGCGGGTCCGCTCCCCTTTCCGGGGAGCTTTTTTTATGCGGTAACACCCACTCCATAAATCGTGAGAAAATCTTCTCAGAAGCTTGAAAATTTCTTGTGAAAATGATATAATATATGCATAGGAGAATTGAGATCAATGAATAAAGAAACAGCTATCAAACGAGAGATCAAGGACAGCGTATTTACAGCGCTGTTCAGCGAGCGCAAATATCTCGAAGAACTGTGCAGGGTCCTTAAGCCCGATGTTACTGATGCAGAGCTTGAGTCATTGTCTATCGTAACTATACAAAACATTCTTGTGGACGGTCTGTATAACGACCTTGGCTTTATGATAGGAAATTATATCTTATACATTATCGAGGCTCAGAGCACTTGGTCGGTGAACATAGTTATAAGGACGGCAATGTATTATTTCGAGACCCTGCGCAAATATATAGCCGAAAACAATATAAACATTTACGGAAAGAAAATCAAGATCCCAAAGCCTGTATTTTATGTTATATACACCGGCAAAGAGAACCATGCAGAGGATCATATATCACTTTCCGAGGAATTCTTTGACGGCGACAGCTCGGTCATGGATGTGAAGGTCAAGGTCATTCATTCCGTCGGCGGCGGTAATATACTTGACCAGTACATCGAATTTACAAAGATAAGCGATGAGCAGGTAAAGCTTTACGGGAGGACCCATAAAGCCATAGTAGAAACACTTCGTCTGTGTATTGAGAATAATGTATTGAAAGATTTCCTGAGATCAAAAGAAACGGAGGTAATCGACATGATGACGACTTTATTTGATGAAGAAACTGTATTGAAAGCCGCCTTTGCGGAAAAGGACAGAGAGACAGCCGAAGCAAAAGAAGCCGGAAGACTGGAAGGCGAAGAAAACAGCAGACTGCTCATACTCGGACATATGGTGAAAAACGGCGGTTTTACTATTGAGAAGGCTCTTGAGGTCTCCGGTATACCCAAGGATGAATGGAAAAAATATATTTCAAAGCTCAGTTGAGGGAATACCTTACACCGCGGCAGGCTCGTGCCTGCCGTTTTTCTTGCCTGCCTTCATAAAATTACCTTTGACATTTTCCGCGTCATATGATACTATTTATATACACCACACAAAACGGAGGTATACACATGAACAAGACAAAAACGGCGGTGCTTGCCGCGGCTTTTGCCGTGCTCACATCTGCTCAGGTTTCTGCGGCTGACGCTGTACAGGTCGTCATGAACGGCAGTCCGATGAGCTTTGAGGTCCCGCCTGTCGTGATAAATGACAGGACCATGGTCCCGCTGCGCGCGATATTCGAGAGATTGGGCGCAATCGTAGCCTGGGACGGCAGCACGCAGACGGTAACGTCAACTCTCGGCAGCATAACCGTGCGCCTTACTGTGGGCGACAGCACGATGTACATAAACGGCACACCGACGGAGCTTGACGCGCCGGCTTGCATCATAAACGACCGCACGATGGTGCCGCTGCGCGCGGTATCGGAAGCTTACGGCGCGGACGTGGACTGGGACGGCAGCACCGGAACGGTCTATATAACACCCTACACCCCTCTGGGGACCGGAACGCAGCAGCGCGGCTTCGGTGAGCTCAGAGACAGTATAATCGCATCGGGCGAATACGAAGGCGGAGCATACAGTGTCGATTTCTCTCAAGGCACGATCTCGTCCGCTCTCACATACGACACGGAGGATGACGCCATATACTTCTCGGCATACACCGCAAACAGCACAGGCGCAGGCATGCTTATCTTCAATGACGGAACACCGCTCACGGTATTTGTCGACTCGAACGGCGATCTGCTGTACGGAATATTTGAGGAAGGCACGAACAAGTTCCGGGTGATCTCAAACGGTCTTCCCCTGCCGTATGAGTCTATGGAGGAGGAGATCACAGAGCTCATAGACGCGACGCTGACACTCGCCGAGCACTGCTTTGATGCGATAGGCTCCGATACGACACTGACGGATCTCGGCGTCTACCGCAACACCACGCAGCTGTAAAACGCCCGGGCATGTCATATACCCGCGCCACGCGCATATAATGTAGCATGGGACCTGTCACGCCTCCCGCGCCGGATACCGCGCGGGAGCGCTCCGCGGCCGGTCAAATAAATACATTGCGGGGTGTTTTTCCATGAGCTTCAGGGCATTGTTCAAGGGCACGCTTACGGCGTGCTTTATCTCGGCGGCGATACTAGTGATATGCGCCGCCCTTGTATATTTCGGCGTTCTTGACGAAAAGATCGCATCTATGGGCGCATTTCTGGGCGCGGCGGCGGGCGGCTTTGCGGGCGCGCTCCTTGCGGCAAAGACGGCAGGCTCTAAGGTGCTTGTAAACGCGCTTTCCGTGAGCCTTGTCTGCTGTGCCGCCGCGGCTGCGGCGTCGTTCTATCTCAGCGGCGGCATCGCCTTCGGAACGAGACTGCTCTCGCTGATCGGCAGCCTTATAGGCGCGGGCGTACTCGGTGCGGTATTCGGCAGATGACGGCGCGGACATGGCAGGGCGTCCCGCGGCACGCGGACGCCTTTGCGGCTCTTCTACAGCTGCCGCGCCGCATCTTCCGCATGACGGGCGGGTCCGCAGAGCCGTTTTTCGCATACCGCCAGTATGTTCGGCATCTCTTCCCTCTTTACGCTCGCCGGGACGGCTGACGGCATGATCCGCTGCCGCGGCTATGGCGCGCATACAGCTCTTCCGCGCCGCATCCGGAGTAACAGCCCATTTTGCGGCGATCTGGAACCATTTCCTGTTTTTCAGGTACCGTTCCCGTATCATATCGGCAATGATCGGATCTTCCACCTCATCTATCACCGCTTCAAGCTTCACTGTCAGACTTTCGAGCTCCTCATCATACCGGCTCTCAAGCATGCCTGCGGCTGCAAGCCTCGTCATCTCAAAAAGCCTGTCAAGCTCCTCACGAACCATCAGACCACTCCCCTCTTCATGCCGTATTCAAACTCATCATCCGTCTTGAAAAACACACAGCCGCGGCACTGATCGTTTATATCCTTATCGGCGGCATAAAATTCCCTCAATGCGCCGCAGGTCGTCTTTTTGCCCTTTACCGTGTAAAAATGGCAGTCGGTACGTCTGCCGAACTCATCAAGATTCCTTTCATCATTTTCGGATATATGCATACTGCTCCTCCTTATCGATTTATCCTTCATGGCTGCCGCAGTATCCTGTTTCGCGGCCGCCTTATATCATCAAACCTTCTTTGTTACTCCTCCGGGATATCGCCGCTCCAGCGCTGCAAAAACATCTCCTGCGTCTCCTCAGCTTCATGTTCCTTCCGCGTCTTCGCCAGCCTATCTTTTATCTTTCCCGGCACAGGAATACAGCCTGCCGTGTCCTCTCCTATATGATCCAGGACCGTCTGCCATACATCCGCTGCCGGAGTATCATGAAACAGCGCCGCCCACACCGCTGCGAGCGCCTTTTTCTTTTTTACATCATACTTCACCGGATAGACGGCACAGAGATGCTCCACTACCGTAACGGCTTCATTGATCGTCACAGTCCTCACCTCCCGTATACCCCGAACGGCAGAACTATATCATCGGCGTTGATCGTTTCATCCTCATCCCTTGGTTTTCCGATAGGATAGAAATTCATCCATGAATTTACAACAGATCTGTCCACAATACGTTTCTGTTCGCTCTCACTTTCCGCAAGTGAGCGGAGATCATCCAAAACGAGACTCACTGTCATATCATTAAGCGGCTTACCCTTTGCTTGACGCATATCTATAAATCTCATAAAGGATTCCTTGAGCGATGGGTCTTTTATTTTTTCAACACACAAAGAGCTTGTCTTATGTTTGTTTATCTTAAAATCAATCATCTTATCACTGTTATTCTTTTTCTTGTTATTCTTAGTGACGGTCTGACCGGAGCCGGTCTTATCGGACACGGTCCTGCCGGCGCCGGTGTGACGGGAGCCGGTCTCACTGTCCGAAAAAGAAGCGGCGCTGCCGCTCATGTGTACGATTATGTATCGGTTATTCTCAAACCTGCCTCTTCCGCCGCGCGGCTTTGCAAGCTTTATATAGCCGAGCGCTCTGAGCTTTGCCATATACTTAGTGACCGTATCCTTGTTGAGTCCCATCTCATGACTTATCAGACTGCGCGAGGGGTAGCAGCTTTCGCTGCCGCCCGCATACGCACACAGGTATGCATACAGTCCCTTTTCACCTGCGCTGAGACGTGTATCGCGCATAACTTCCTTATAGACCTTTCCGTATCCTTTCATATGCCCTCCTTCCGAGACCTCTTCGGTCTCTCTCCTATCAGAATTCAAATGTGTACTCCTCGCGTACCGCGTCAGCGATAGCGGTATCGGCGTCCTCGCCGCAGTTGTGGCAGAATATGCTGCCGTTTACATCGTAATACGTATCTCCGTCACAGATCATGGCTCCGCAGGAACCGCACACGATATGATCGCATTGGTCGTCCTCGCCGTAACAGCCTGTTCTGTAATCATCTATGAGATGCGGTATATACGCACTGTCGGGTGAATATATCATAAGATCTCACCTCCTTCCGCTGTATATCTCAGGCAATCGCGAAACACCTGTCCCGCTTTCACCCGCTGTTTATCTGCCCGCTCTCTCTTTCCGAAAGCAGATACTCCAGCTTTGATCCGGGAAAAAACGCGTTTCTCAGCGCCACTACCTCGCCGAAGGTGAACTCCGACTCTCCCGAAAGCGCTCTTGCCGTGTAAGCCCTGCCGCGCCGCAGAAGTCTCCCCGCCTCCGCGGCGGTCACTCCCGCGCGCTCCAGCTCGGCAGACAAATTGTTCATGTAAAGATCAGCTCCTTTTACGCCCTATGGCACATCATAGTCGAATAACCGATACAATTTTATCCTGCGAGATTATATTAACACACATTTGTGCAATTGTCAAGAGCATTTATAGGACAATAAACATATATTTGTGCAATTGCCTATTGACAAGGCAGCTTTTTTGTGATAGAATGTATACATAAGGAATAAAGAATAGGTTACAGGAGATCAAATCATGGATTGGCTTGATATACTTAGGGCGCGCAAGGCGGAGTCAAAAAAGACATACGGCGATATATCAAAAGAAACCGGAATACCAAAAACGACGATCGAAAAGCTGTTTTCCGGCAGGACGAACGATCCGAAGATCGGCATGCTCACAAAGATAGCGCACTGCATCGGCTGTACCATAGACGAGCTTGCAGGCACCGAACGCCGCTCTGACGGTCATGAGCTTGCAGATGACGAAAAGCGGCTCATAGAGCAGTACCGGACTCTTGACAATGCGGGAAAAAGCGCGGTCTGTGCGTTCACGGCGCATGAGGCGCAGCGCGCCGCGGAGCTTCGCCGCGCCGCCGGAAGAAGGATAAGGCGGATGTATCCGAAGCTCTACTATGACTTCCCGGTTTCGGCGGGCACCGGAGAATTCATGGACGATTCAAACGCCGCGGTAATAAATCTTGAAAACGAGCCCCCATCGGGCACGGACTACATCCTGCGCGTATCGGGAAACAGCATGGAGCCGGAGCTTTCGAACGGGGATCTGATCTGCGTAAGCCGCACGGATGAGCTCGAATACGGAGAGATAGGGATATTCGTATACTCCGGCAGCGTATACGTAAAGCAGTACACCCCGGAGGGACTCAGGTCTTTAAATCCCGAATATGCGCTGATCCCGGGGAGCGTGGACATACGCTGTTTGGGCAGAGTTTTAGGTAAAGTGGAAGGCACAGCTGAACGCGCCGATTAAAGCAGCAGCAGCTCCCCGGGAGCGTGGATATACGCTGTCCGGGCAGGGTGCCGGGTAAAGCGGAAAGCACAGCCGAGCGTGCCGATTAAAGCAGCAGCTCCCCGGGAGCGGGGACATACGCTGTTTGGGCAGGGTCCATATCAGAAAAAAACTGCCGCAAACAAGATACATACTCATTTGCGGCAGTTCCCTGCCCCACAATATTACCTGCAGGTATACCCCCGATCGGTCAATCGGAAATTTCACCTATCACAGGCGACTGATTTTTATCCCAAAGCATGATTTTGAAAACTCCGCCGTTTTCGACCTGCGGTCTTTCCAAAACGATCTCGATGCCTCCGTTTTCGTCTGCGCTATATTCCGCCGAAGTCAGCCCGTTCAGCGTACCGTCAGCGTTATAGACAGCGCAGTACATTGTCAGCGTCGGTATTGTTTCTCCGTTTTTCGGCTCGATCTCAAGCGTTATGCGGTTATCTGACTCATTCTTTTCAACCGTCAGAATATTTTTAAATGCTCCGAGAGGCTCAAGATATTCGGGGATCTCATTATCAAACTCAAGAGTATCACTCCAATATATGTCCAGACGGTGTCAAACGACGCGAACCGTTCCTCAGTGTCCGGAGCAAGCGTATCATAAGACCATGTTCCCTCTGCCGCCGTCGTCCAGTCGCTGCCGTTTTCGGAGGTCTCGATCTCATACGCGGTCACTATGCCATGCATAGAACCGTCATTCCCCTTCGTCGCCTCTCGCGGTATATATGAAACAGACGAAACGGGGAGTACCTTTCCGATATCCACAGTGATATAATACTGCGGCTGAGCGTCAGGCTTGCCTATGCCGATTATGAAGTTTTCACTGATCTCCGTTCCCGGCATATCACCGAGCGTATATATCGCTCCTGAATCGGCAAGCTTTTGTACGGTATCCACAAATGTATTGTGCATTATTTTGTTGTCATGAGTCTGGCTGTACGGCTCTCCGGGCACGACCGATTTTTCGGAGCCGTCCATATTCCACCATCCCCAGCCAAGACTTATTCCGGAATAGGGAGCCTGCGGTTATCTCATATTCGTCGAAGCCTCCTCTTCCGCTCATTTCACGGCTCGTCATATATGCCCGTCTGCCGTTTACGTACATGCTCCTGAGCTTCCTGTCTCTTTCGAGAGGGATGCTGTATATCCCCGAGATAGCGAAAAGCAGCGGTTTTAGCTCGTCAAAAACCTTTGGCGCGGCTTTTAAAAAGGAATTCGGTATGACCCCCGGCGAATACAGGGACATGCACCGTGGAAAACCGCTTCCGAAAAGTGTGCAGTACCGTCCCACATGGCAGCCGTTATATGCGGTGAACGCGCGCCGCCACGAGGGAAAGCTCCTTATCGATCATTTTTCCGTCCCGCCCTCCGCATACAGACTCCATATATGCACCGGAGGTTCCGCTCTCGTGAAAGTCGAAGACGGCTCCGCTCATATGCTAAGACGCGGTGATATGTTTTTAAATAAGGAAAATGACCTGTATTCTGAAGGAGTTTATTCTTTCCTGCACTATATTTAATTATACTCAAAAGAGTCTCAATGCATCAATCAAAGGGATGTATAAATCAAGCAGCCTAAATTACGCTTGTGTATCGGAAGCCGGCCGGTCCGTCTCTGCAACCGCACAGCAGAGCTTATTCTTGAACGCAATGCCGTATTTGATTATGTTTCTGTATCCCAGCTCCCGTGCCTCAGCATCGTAGCCGCGCTCGTCTATCTGCGCAAGCGCGCGCCGCGCGGCGTCTGTTATCTCCTCATTCCTTCTGCACACCTTGAATTCCAGTATCACCGCATTTATGAACCGATCCTGCTGATACAATATGAGATCGCTCCTGCCGCTCCCTGTCTCCCGGTTCGATACCGCCTTGTAATATATGTTCCAGGAAAGCAGTCCCGCGATGAGCCCGTGATAGAACTGCTCCGCGTTGTCGTAATAGCTTATACTCCGTTTCAATAGCTCCGTTATTCGCCCGGCGAACCCGTCAGCGTCTCCGCTGAGCAGCAGCTTATACAGCTCATCCTTGTTCACGGCTTTCCTGTATTTCTCGAAATAGTCCATTATCACGGTAATATAGCATCGCCTTATCTCAAGATTAGGTATCACAAGCGAGTATATATCCTCGTCGCCCGTGTCCTCTCCGCTCTTTACGATACCGTTCATCTTAAGATAGCCTGTGAAGAACAAAAAGCTCCAAATGTTCTCATTGCTGTCGGCTATATCTCCGTATGTTATCGTCTCACGAAGATGCGTCTCTATACTTTCTCCGGCAAGCAGCTTTTCCATCTCCGCCTTCGTTTCATCATCCGCCTGCTCTACAAGCGTACGTATTATGTTATTTGAGCTCGAATTTACCCAGTTCGCTGACGGATGTGCGTCCTCGTTGTCATTCAGATCTGCCGCATAGTTCATTATGCTCCATGGGTTGTACACCTCCGTATTTCCGAACAGATACCCGTCATACCATTTCTTTGCCGTTTCAAATTTATTCGCAAAGCCGTAATGAGCCAGGAGCGACTTCACCTCCTCCTCATCAAAGCCGAAAAACTCGGAATATCTTCTGCTCAGTATGCTGTTCACCCTCAGGTTATTTAGCCCCGTGAATATACTCTCCTTCGATATGCGCAGGCAGCCCGTTATCACCGAGAATTCAAGCGCAGGATTCGTCTTTAACGCCGACTCGAACAGCGACCGTATGAACGTGACCATCCTGTCATAGTACCCCGAAAAATACGCATC
>DVNB01000044.1 GCA_018714695.1 Candidatus Ornithomonoglobus merdipullorum
TGATTTTGTTGTAATCATTCATGTGCATATCCTCCTGTGCGTCCATGTAGGTGTCCTTTACACTTAAGATTATGCACTCCAGCGGGCAGAGCCGTACTCCGCGCCTTTGCGGTATTTCTTTGCGTTTTTGCTCCGTACATACAAAATCCCCTTGACTGCCAACGCACCCAGCACACCAAACAAAATGTCAAGGATATGAAAAGAGAGTACCGGGGCTTTGAAAAGCTCCGATACTCCCTTGACAAGAGCAAATATTTTGTTTCCCTCGGTTATCCTGCACATATATGCCAGCTTATCCGCAATCCAAAAGATAAAGAGGAAGGGGAGGTTTGCAAGAATCACTTTTTTGTCTATCTTCATAGTGCAATCCCCCTGTCCTGTACCTTTATTTTTTCACGCTGGCGGTTCTGTGCTTTTTCAGCCGCTTTTTCCTGTTTCAGTTCTTCCCGGACAGACTTTTTTTCTTTGCGTTTTAAGATTTTCTGCGAATACTCGTTAAACGCCATGGAAATGCGTTCCTCGTCCCGCCCTTTGAAAAACACATAGTAGAGGGGCGGTTCTTTGGTCCGGTCTTTCTTCAAAGCAAAGTCTATCTCATATTTCTTTGCTGTCCGGTTAAAAGAGCCAATATTTTTGTTTGTTATTTCAATATTAGAAAGCGCCGCGTTCTGCTTTTCCAAATCCGCCAAGCTCTGTTTGCCTTTTGGTATCTCATGCGATTTATTATTGCGGCTTTGCAAATACAACTGCATAGCCTGCGCCAGCACGCGGCTTGTCATTTTTGTTGTGGAAACAACCAATGCAATCGTTTTTTGCGTTACTTCTTCCTGCAATAGGCAATCCCCCTTTCAGGTGCAAAGAGGGACGGCGTACCTTTTCCACCGCCCCATTGCATATTTACAATTTTTATTGAGCTACTTCACCCAAATTTCATTTTCGGAATTGCTAACCGCCTTATGCGTATTCGCTGCCTCCATGATGTCATAATACGCCCAATGCGCGTTGTTTTTCAGGTCGGTAAACTTGTTCAGCACAGACAGGTTATCATTGATATACTCTTTATCCGCCGTCCGTCCGGTCATGCGGTTTACAACCGTCACAACCTCGGCGCGGGTTATGTTGGTATCCGGCTTGAAACTGCCGTCGGCATAGCCGTTGAGCCATTTTGCATTTGTGGCATAGGAAATGTCTTTGACCGCCCAATAGCTGCCGCTGACATCGGGATATTTTGTTGTGTTAGCCGGATATTTCACATCATGGAACAAGTCATAGTACCGTACAGTCATAGCCGTAAACTCGGCACGGGTAACAGGTGCGTCCGGTTTGAAAGTACCGTCCTCATAGCCCTTGATAATATCATACTTTGCAAGATAGCCTATATAATCGGCATACCAAGCGTTTTCGGAAACATCCGTAAAGGAATGGTTCCCGCTGATTTTTTCGCCTTTTTCCTCACTTATCATTCTGGCAAAGATAGCCGCGGCCTCGGCGCGTGTCATATCGCCGTCCGGCTGGAATGTGCCGTCCTCATAGCCGACAATATACGCTTTATGCTCTGTTGTCGGAAGTATAACAACACCGTCTTTGTCGGTTTCGCCTGTCACTTCGTTGTTTTCCCTGTCTTTCAAAATGACGGTGTAATCTGCTTTCACCTTGCCGTTCCGGTCGGTGACTGTTACGGTGTACCAATTCCCATCCTCTAATGTCTTGCCCGTAGGCAGGGTAAGGGTTACTTTATCCGTACCCGTGGATTTTGAAACGGAAACGGTTTTGCCGTCCTTATCTGTTACCTTGACATTGACGGAATTGATACTGCTGACAAAACCGCCGCCACCTCCGCCGCCGGAGATCGAGCCGCCGCCTCCTCCGCCTGTGGACTTGACGGGCAATGTCACCTGACCGCTGGAATTGGTTATGCCGCTCTTTTCGGTACTCTTATCCTTGATTGTAACAGATACGCCTTTGACTGGATTGCCGTCTTTGTCCTTAACCATTACGGTTGTCTGGTTGGAGGTTGTGAGTGTGTGCGTGTCGGGCAGGGTAACGGTAATTTTTCCGTCCTTAATTTTTACTAAAGCACCGGGAATACTGCCTTTGGTATCTGATACATCAACCGTATAGCTGGTTTCTTTATCCTCGCTGTCCGGTTTGCCGTCCCCGTCCGTGTCCTCACCGGGTTTAATCTCTGTAATGTCCCCGTCGCCGTTATCGTCTGTCATGTCCTCATCAAGCGGCGGCACGGTCACTTTGCCGTTTTTATCTGTGATACCGTTTGCCGATTTCGGCGGCTCCGGCTCTGCCGGTTCCGGTGTTTCTTCGGGCTGTTCCGGTTCTGCTGTGCTTTCCGGCGTTTCGGTTGCCTCCGGCTCCGCTGTCGGCGCGGGGCTTTCTTCCGGTTCGGTTACATCGGGATTTTCCTCCGGCTGTTCGGTTTGCGCTGCCGCCTCAGTTATGGTAATCGGCATACCGGAAACAGGGGTGTTATCCGCTTTGTGCAAAACCGTTACGGTAATGCGGTTGGCAAAATCGTCCACCTTGATATTTTCGGGAAGCTCCACGGAAATATTTTCGGCTGTCTGAGCGGTTCCATCCTCGTTTTTCACTTCGGCATGTTGTGTTACAAACGCTTTTTCGATTGCCCCGGTTTCATTGACTACCGTCACAATATACTCGTCAACTTCTGCGTAGCCGTTGACATCGGTATAATCAATGTTTGTCGGCGGCACGGTAGCTTTCCCGTTTTCGTCCGTCAAATCCGTTTCGGATTTTTCAGTGTTGTCAACCACCGTAACAGACATATCCTTGACGGGTGCATTTTCGCCGTCCGTTATTGTTACGGTAATACGGTTTTCAATCGCAATGACTGATGTTTCCGGTAATTTTACATTCAGTTTTCCATCTGCCATCGTGATAAAAGCGTTTTCAACCGGCTTTGTTTCGTCTGTTACCAGAACATTGTAACCGTTGACAACGCCTTTGCCCTCGCTGTCGGTGTAGTCCTCGGATAAAGGCGGTACGACCATTTTTCCGGTTTCATCTGTCATTCCTGTATAGGACGCCCCGGCAATATCCGTTACCGTTACCGCTTTTTCAGCAATCGGATTTCCAACGGAATCTAAGACCGTTACGGTAATTCTGTTTGCGTGGCTGATTGCCTTATCTTCCGGTAATGTTACCGCAATGCTGCCGTCCTCATTGTAGAGCACATACGCATTTTGGATAAAGCCTAATTCGTCATTCACAATCACATTGATACCGCTTACATTGACTTTGCCGTTTTCATCGGTATAGCCCTCGTTTGTGATAGGCAGCGTTACTTTGCCATAAATATCGGTCACGCCTTTTTCCACATAGTCCGCGTCGCCTAATGCAATGACGGTTACACCTGTTTGCGCGCTGCCGTTCTGGTCTGTTACGGTGATAATCACCGGGTATTCGCTTGTCGGTTTCACACCTTCCGGCAAATCAACAACAAGGTTATTGCTCTCACCAATAAAAATATCGCAGTTGGGAATCACAACATTTGTTTTATCGGTCACGGTTACAACATAGGTCTTTTTTTGTTCACCGTCGTCTGTGCCGATTGTGCCGTTGTCGTCGCCCGTGGACGATTGATTGTTCGGTACAATTAACTGGCCGTTTGCGTCCGTCGCACCGGTGGCGGCGTTGTTGTTTATATCATAAATAAAAATCTGCAAGCCCTCTTTTGGTTCCTGCGTTTCGGTATAAAATACCGTGATAGTTGTTCTGTCGGCATAGTCAAGCAGCCGTCCCTCCGACAGCTTGATTGTCACATTGTCGTCCTTGTCAATGGTGATTTCGCTGTCAAAGACCGGCTTTCCGTTTTCATCAGTCAGGATAATGGAATAGTCGCCGACTTCCGCATTGCCGTCTTCGTCCGAATGGTCGGTATCAACAAGTTGGGGGATTTCTACTGTCTGTAAAATTTCACCGCAAACGGTACACTCGGTATGTTTTTGTCCGGCCTGCTCAATGGTTGCTGGAACATCAACAATCCATTCAGACGGCTTGTGTCCTACCGCCTCGGTATAGTCGCTGGTGTAGCTGTCGCCGCAGACTTTACAAGTGTAGGTCGTAAAGCCATGTTCGGTGCAGGTTGGCTCCGTTACAACTGCTTCATAGTCGTGCGGAAGTTTATCGGTATAGTTATCCTTATAGGTGTCGCCGCAGGTTTCACAAACATAGGTTGTGTAGCCCATCTCTGTGCAAGTAGGCGGCGTGACTGTTTCAATATAGTGGTGCTGCTGGCACTCGGTCAAATCGCCGATGTATTCCTTGCCGCAGTCCGGGCAGGTGTAAATCGTGTAACCCTGATCGGTGCAAGTCGGGGGAATGACCTGTTTATTAAAGTTATGCTCGGTCATATCGGTGTAGTCGCCAACATAGCTGTCACCGCACACCGTACAAGTATAGGTGGTAAATCCCATTGCCGTACAGGTTGGCTCGGTTACAACCGCGTTGTAATCATGCTGGAGCTTTTCGGTATAATCTGAAATATATTCATCGCCGCAAACTGAACAGGTGTAAGTGGTAAATCCGTGCTCCGTACAAGTCGGTTCTGTCACAACAGCATTGTAATCATGCTCTGCCTTGTCCGTAAAGTCCGCCGTGTAGCTGTCGCCGCAGTCGGCGCAGGTATATATGGTATAACCCATTGCCGTACAAGTGGGGGCAACAATTTCTGTTTCATAGTGATGTCCTGTTGGAAGCGCAAGCACCGTTTCACATACAGTACAAATTTGCGGTTCGGTACAGGTTGCCGCCGCGCCCGGCGTGTGGACTGTTGCGGATTCTGCCTTAATCATCTTTTCATTGCAGCCTTCATTTTGACAATGATACTCAATCACGCCTTCCCCCGTGCAGGTGGGGCTTGTTACCTCGGTTCCCTCGTCCCATGAGTGTCCTGTCGGCTCGGTATAGTCTGAAACGAAACTTGCGCCGCACATGGTACAGGTGGACGTTGTATAGCCCTGTTCCGTGCAAGTCGGCGCTTTGGTAATATGCTCATAAGCATGGGAAATCAGGGCTGTTATATCCGTGATGTAGTTATCGCCGCAAACCTCACAGGTATGCTCGGTGTAGCCAACTTCCCGGCAAGTTGGGTTGTGTACTTTCGTGTTATACTTGTGTTCGCCTGTCGGTGTGGTAGTTTCGTGAAAATCTCCGCAGTTCTTACACATGGTTAAAACCAAACCGCCCTGTTTACAGGTCGCCTCACGGATCATTACATCCTCATAGTCATGTCCGGCAGCCGGGGTGTAGTTGCGTTTTTCCAGCCTGCCGCAGCCGTCACATTGCCACCGCTCGAACCCTAAATCGGTGCAGGAGGGCGGTACGGTTTCAACATAACGGTAATCATGGACGTGGGGCGCAGCCGCGCCGCCGTTTCCGCTGTCATCGCCTGCATTGTTTTCTTCTAAAAGCCAGACATAAGAAACGCCGTTTTCCACCATATTTTCATTGTCGTATTCGTAATCAATTTCATAATAGACCGGGTAATATCCGGCCTCTGTATAGTTAGGCGCGGAAGTCTGATTGCAGTTTCCCGCTGATTTCCCGTAGCGGATAGAAGTATGTACGCCGCTGTCTGACAGGTCGGAAACAGTAACGGTGTGCGCCTTGCCGTCTGCTTCGCCGTAATAGCTTGCCACAACACTTTTTGCCGTCACATATTCGCTGGTTTCATAATCACACTCGTCACAGGTTTCCGCAACGTAAAAGCGGTTATTGCCAATTTGTGCGTCCACCGTTTCAGTAAAGTTATGACGCTCCTGACTTTCGCTCGCCCTTGCCTGCGTCCCTTTGCAGAACTGGCAATACTTGCCCTTTTTCAAAATGGTGGTGTGGTAATCGTCATTGTACGGGATATATTCGGTATTGTCGAAGTCCACAAAGAAATTATTGTCGCAGGAATAGAGGGAATAGACATTTTTGTTAAAGCTGTAAATGTCCGGCCCCTCGATACTGTTGAGTGTCCCGCAGGTCTGGCAGACACTTTTTGTGAAGTGATACCCCGTAAAAAATGCGTCCACGCCGGGCGTCCCATCGTCCAGATTGCCTGTTCCGCTGCCGTCAATGAGCGTCCCGTCGGAATATTTGACGCCCCGGTTTAAGGCCGTTTCGCCGGATTTGGTATATTCCGGCACACGGTAGGTAAGCCCCAGCGTGTCCCGTTCGCATACGGTACAGTACCCGGTTTCATAGGTGGTCGTGGCGTTCGCGTCAAGCTCGTTGGTGCGTCCGTTGGCCTTGAGCCAATTATCCGCAGGATCGGTGTATTCGCTCGACTGCGCGGCAAATGTCACCTGCGGCGCGCTGCCAAGCAGGAATACCGCCGCAAGCAGCGCCGACAAAACGGATTTTGTCTTGTTTCTGGTTTTCATTTTTAAATTTTCCTCCTTGTTAAAATTCATTTTTTCAAAAAGCGCTTTTTTCATCAACTGCCGCCCGTCAAGGCGGCCTGTACTGCCTGTATACGGATTTATTCATGGCCGTATAAATCATGGTTCACCCGCGCGTTATAGTAGCTGTCCATTGTCGAGGGCGCGTTGAACAGCGCCGCAAGCAGATACTTTTTGATGTTGCGTACCTCCGTGGTGTTGGACTTCATACAGTCAATCACATACTCGATATGCTCCGCGTTTAGCTTTAGCAGCTTTGATTTTACTACCGCAGACGGGTAAACGTCCCCGGCAATGATTACGCTGTCCTTTTTCGTGCATACCGTTTCAGTCAAGAGGTCAACAATCTCATCAAGCATGGAAATTTCCGATTTCAGTTTGACCGATAAAATATCGTATTCGATATTGTCTTTGATAATTTCCCTGTATGCGTTCATCTCATCATATCCCATCTTATCGTTGCCGCGCTTTTTTGCCGCCGGTTCCTCTTTTTGATAAGATTTGATAGGATAAGTATTTAATCCATCCGTATTTGATAATTCTTTATTTGATATATTAGTATTTAATTGTGCGGGTTTTTCCTGTTCAGGACAACCCTGTTCAGGGTTTTCCAAGACTGGATTTTCCCGTTTAGGTTTTTCCTGTTCAGGTAAAGCCGTTTCCGGCTGTTCTAAAATGGTATATTCAATCGTGGTAAGCTGCCCCTTGTCATTGCGCACGCGTTCACGGACAATATATCCGTGCTGCTCCAATTCCTTAACCGCGCTGCATATGCTGTCTATGCCGTCCTTGCAGATTGACGCCAACCCTTTTGTGGTATAGTCCCAATTATCCGGCAGGGACAGCATAAGGGACAAAAGCCCTTTTGCCTTTAAGGACAGCGAAGTATTCCGTAAATGGTGGTTGCTCATTACGGTATAATCGCGGGTTTTGTTGATTCTGAAAACCGCCATTAAAAATCCCCCTTTCCGTGAAATGAAAAAAGCGTCAGGATTTTTTGAAAATCCGACGCTTTTTGTTCTTCTTATTCGGTTGTTTGATTGGCCTATACAACGTGCAGCTTTTCCCGTTATGGCAATGCAGGTATGGGCAAAACGGGTTCCGGTTGTCAAGCAAATATGTATCTTGTCCGGTCTTACAAGTCGGGCATAGCTGATTATTGTTTTTTGGTTTCATTCGGTTGTTTGACCTCCATACAATAGAATTTAAGGCATAAAAAAACAGCATTTTCGATTATAAAAATCAAAAATACCGTTTCAGCAATATTATTCAATTAACAAAACACCTTTATAAATGCTGATTTTACGCCGTTTTAAGCCATTTTCTCTATTGTATCTCTATCAACACTTAACAGGATTATTCCCGCAGTACGCATACCAGTTCCAGCCGTCCTTGGCGGGGTCTTCGGTTATGAACCTGCGTATCTCCGGGTCGTAGTACCTGCCGCGGAGATAGATCATGCCGCTTTCCTCGTCGTGGAACTCTCCCGCGTAGCCTATCGGATTGCCGCTTCCGTTATCACTGTCCATGATCTCGCCCCATGCGTTGTATGTCGCAGAGAAGGTCTTTCCGGCGCTTTCCGTCACCGCTCGGACAATATCGCCATGGGCGTTCTTCATGTAATACGATGTCGTGCCGCCCTGCGTGCGTGAGATATACCCGTCAGGACCCATCACGTTTACCGCATACAGACTGCCGTTTCGGCTTTCGTTTATCACGTTTCCGCCGTCGTAGTAGTATTTTGTGGTAACACCGTTTACAGTCTTTGACGCCCTCAGTCCATCGGCATAATATGTGTACGTTGCTGTATCTCCCAAATTGTCCACATATCCTGTAAGCTGCCCGAAGTCGTTGTAGGTGTAGGTCTTTTGGTTGCTTTGGTAGTCTTGCGGATAATATGCATATTTTGATGAGCTCAGCAAATTGCCGTTATTATCATAGGTGTAATCTATTATCCAATCTGCTTGTTTTTCGCCGTCCGCTGTTTCACCCTTTATCCATAGATCTTCGACTTCGGTAAGGCGATTATTTGCGTCATATGCAAAATATCGGTCATAGTCGTACACTGCCGAATACATATTGCTGTGATCATCATATGTATAATAGAGTTTTTCTGTTGGTCCCCATTCTTTTGACAGTCTGTTTGTGCTGTCATACGAATAGTCGGTCGTTATGCTGCCCTGCCCGCCTATACTGTCTATACGTTTTGTCACATTGCCGGAATTGTCATACGTATATGAATGGCTCGTGTATACCGATGAATTGAAAGTTGAGTTCCTCATAAATGATATGCGTCCCGCATAGTCATAAGTATAGGTCGTTTTTATGTTTGACGGTCCGTTTGCGCTGCTTATGCTGCCGTTGTCATTGTATGAATATGAAAAAGTCTTCTGCGCAGCGGAGCCGCTGTATTTCTCTGTGACGGAGGATACAAGTCCGCGTCCGTTATACGTATAATTCGTGATGTTGCCGAAGAAATCCGTCATGCTCAAAAGGTTCTTGTTTGCATCGTAGCTTGTATATGATATCTTCCTATTGTCCGGATACTTCTTTGACGCGAGTGTACCGTCCTCGTTATACTCGTACGTTATAGTTCCGGTCTCACTGGTAGCCGTGAGCATGTTTCCCATATCATCATACGTATAGGTTATCTGGCTGTCACCCTTTACCGTTTTTGTGAGGCGGTTCATGCTGTCGTAGGTGTTATAGGTATAGACGCCGTTCTTATCCTTGTGTGATATGAGATTCCCGCTTAAGTCGTATGCGTATGTTTCGGTATATCCCATCGGATCGGTCGTTTTTTTGAGCCTGCCGGCAGTATCATATTCGCTTTTTGTTATCTGTCCTGCCTGATCGACCTCGGTTATGTTGCCTGCGGCATCATAAGTAAATTCAGCCTCGTATACCGACTCACCTTCACCATGTGTCTGCGATATTACATTTCCGTTGATATCATAAGTATATTCCGTCGGTCTGCCTGCGCCGTCCACTGTCTTTACGAGCCTGTCAAGTTCATCATATGTGTTTAATTGAGTTATCAATATCTGTGCGTTTGTGGGCATTTCCGCTATGTGTTCCCAATCAACAGATGAAAGGCTTGAGAAATTCTTTATAACAGTATTTTTGTAATTTCTTCCGTGAGTATCGTAATATGACATACTTGCTTTGTTGTTTTGGTCTGCGGTCAAGACAGCGGTACATTTTGTGTTTCCGTCATAAAATGCGTCATAATAATATATCCTTATCGGCTGAGACGCGTTTCCGTTTATCGAAGGATATGTAACCCTTATGGGGCGACCGAATATATCATATTCATACTCAGTAACATTTCCTAACGCGTCTTCTGTTTTAATCATATTTCCGAAAATGTCATACTCAGCATTTTGAAGATTGGTGTATTCGGTATTACCTGTAACCTTTTCATCCAATTGCGAAACAGCACCATTGTGAGCCAATGTGTAGGATAAACTGTATCCATTTTCGTAATCCACTACGATCGGACTTGCACAGTATGGCGTTTCATATCCGGGAAGACCATATGTCACGTTGACTTCCGTGCCATCCGGGAAGCGTTCTTTTTTTATATTTCCGCGTCCGAAACGCGGTCATCGGTCAGTATGCATACAAGCAGCTTATATATTTCAAGCCCCTCAGACTCTGCTGTAAGCGCCGCAGCCTCCTCGGCCGTAAAACTTTGCCTAGTATATCCTCCGCAGTGGTATCGGTCTCGGAGATGTTTTCGGAATAATACGTGTCAAGCTTTGCTATTTCGGTTTCATTTCCGGTTATTATCTGAAAATATGTGATGTAATAGTCTTCAAAGCTTTTTTCACCGGTACCGTATATCTCTTCATCCGAATAACATACTTTTTCTGTATCGGAAAGAAGCTCGTCCGGAACAGCTTCCGGATAAGTGATCCCGTCTTCGGTCTCAAGCTGCTCCGCAAAACCTATCGCCGGTGAAAACTCAGAAGCGGCAAATGCGCTTACATCAAATAACATTACAGCCGATAAAACGGCGGATATTAGTCTCTTTTTCATTTTGTACCTCCTTTTTTTCACAACCGTTCCCCTGCAGGGCATGCTGCCCCGCAGCTTTTATGCCTTACAATTTCATTCTAACATGTATAAAATTTCTTGTCAAGTATGAATAAAATATTTATACATTATGAATATTTTATTGTGCAGAATTTGTACAAAGCAACTATGTTATGAAAGAGTAAAAAAGACAAGGGGACGGGGATGTTGTCATATATCACATCGCCAAGATGCGGCAGTATGATAACGCCCAAAACAATAGAACATCCATGCCCTTTCGCGCACATGAACGGAATTTGATGGTTTTTTATCCGTTTTTTTTATTGCCGGATTGTATAAAATGTTGTATAATTAATATATAATATAAGAGATTTTAGGGGATTATGCAGATATGTCTGAAAGAAAAACATCAGATTTATAAAAAATGTCGGTAAAATCTCTATACAAATCGGACAAAGTGTGATATAATAAATTTATGTTTATAGCAAAGAAAGGTTAAGTCAGGAGGTATTGACATGGCTGTAAAATTATATCCTCTCGCAGCGGCTCAGGCTACTCAGCATGATCTGGCGAAGGAGTTCGGTACATCGCAGGTAATAAATATCTGCACCTGCTCCACGCTTCAGACTGAGATAAATTTTGATCTGCTGAAAAAGTGCATCCAGGAGGAATTCAAGAGGTATGAGTGTCTCAGGATAAGATTCACAAAGCCGGATAAGAACGGGGACGTTATGCAGTACATAGCTCCGCGTGACACGCGTGATATAGAGCTTGTGGATCTGAGCGATAAGGACGAAAATGAGATACAGAAGATATTGGATGAGTGGTCGTTCAAGCCGTTCTCCGAGCCGGACGCGCCGATGGCAGAGATCAAGATGATAAAGATGCCCGACGGCTATCAGGGCTTGTATCTGAAGATAGATCACAGGCTGGCTGATTCGAGCGCGGTCATAGTTATGATAAATGATATAATGGAGCTTTACTGCCACTATCATTTCGGTTCACCGTATCCGAAGCCGCTCCCGTCATATGTGGAAGCGCTTGAAAAGGATCTTGAGCGTCAGAACTCGGAGAAAAAGGTGGCGCGTGACGGTGAGTTCTGGGACAGCGTATTGGCGCAGGGCGAGCCTCTCTATTCGGATGTCACGGGCACATGGAAGCTTGAGGAGACACGCAAAAAGTATAATGATCCGAACATCAGATGGGTGGACAGAGAGATAAAGGATACAAGGGTGAATTTTGCCGTGTTCAATCTCGAGCCGGAGCCTTCGATGCGTCTTCTCGATTACTGCATGAACAACAATGTTTCCATGACAAACCTTCTGCTTATGGGACTAAGGACATACATGTCAAAGATGAACGACGGGCAGACCGATATAAGCATAAGGAACTTCGTTTCGCGCCGTTCGACGAAGCTTGAGCGGTTCAGCGGCGGCAGCAGAACGCAGTGGTTCCCGTGCAGGACCGTTATAGAGCCGGATACGGAGTTTTTGGACGGCATATATATCATACAGGATTTTCAGAACCAGGTATACCGCCATTCGAATTACGATCAGGCGGCGCTGGCGAGGAAGTTTGCCGAAAAATTCGGACAGCCCCCGCACACGACCTATGAGGGAATGCTCCTGACATATCAGCCGCTCCCGGTGCGTCTGCAGAACCCGAATCTGAGAGGAATACCGTTCAAGTCAAGATGGCTGAGCAACGGCACAGGCGTTCAGAAGCTCTATCTTACGGTAATGCACCGCCCGGACGCGGGGCTTGAATTCTTCTTCAAGTATCAGGAGGCGGAGCTCTCGCGTGACGATGTTGAGAAGGTATACTATTATCTTATGCGCATCATATTCATGGGTGTTGAGCATCCGGATCTCACAGTGGGGGAGATCATAAGAATGGTTTAAAAGGCGTTTTTCGCCGATAATATCAGTACCGTCTGCAGCGCGGTGTATAAACAAAAAAGGAGGATTTTAAAATGTTTGAAGATCTTAAGGAAAAACTCGGTGAGTATGTTGATGTTCCGCTCGACGAGATAACGGAGGATACCCGTTTTATTGAGGATCTCGGACTCAATTCGTTCGAATTTATGTCGCTTCTCGGCTATCTTGAGGAGGAGTACGACATAGTTGTTGACGAGAGTGAGGTTCGCGGGCTCACGACCGTGGGCGAGGCTGTGGAGTATATCGAAAAGCTCACAGAGGAGTCGTAAAATTGTGCGGATGGATTGCGAAACATTAGTTTCGCAATCACCTAATAATATATGATCAAGGAGGCTAAATATGGCGCTGAACACAATAAAGGATATCATAACAAGCTGTAACGAGAAGTATGCTGATATGACGGCGTTTCGTTACATAAACGGCAAGGAGATCGAGGAAAAGAAGTATTCGGAAGTGAAGGCTGACAGCGAGGCGGTAAGCCGTATGCTCGAGAAGTTTGATCTCGCAGGCAAGCATATCGCGCTCGTCGGAGCGAGCAGCTACGAGTGGATAGTTAGCTATTTGGGTGTGGTAAACAGCGGGAGCGTTGCTGTGCCGCTTGACGCGTCTCTTCCGCCGTCGGAACTGTATGAGCTTATAAACAGAGCTGATGTTTCGGCTGTTATTTACGACAAATCACAGAAAGCAATGTCCGCGGGTCTTGCGGAGAACTGTCCGGAAGTGAAGTATACGATCGCTATGCAGGAGTCTGTAAAGCTTGAAGGCGGTTATGCGCTCTGGGATCTGATAGAGGAGTGCGCGGGCAGCTACGATACGGAAATAGATCCGGACAAGATGTGTACGCTTATGTATACATCGGGAACGACAGGCAAGGCAAAGGGCGTTATGCTGTCGAACCGCAACCTTGCATCGAACGTAGAGAACTGCGTTGTATTCATAGATCCGGGTAAGGTATCGATGTCGGTGCTGCCGATACACCATTCATATTGCCTTACCTCGGGCATATTGAAGAGCCTTTCTCTCGGAAGCTGTATATGCATCAATGATACAATGATGCATTTCGCAAAGAATATGCAGAGATTCAAGCCCGAGATAATGATACTTGTGCCGCTTATAATCGAGACGATATACACCCAGCTCAGAGACGTGGATCCGTCGATCCCGAAGGCTGCTGTTGCGCAGAAGGTATTCGGCGGAAATCTGAAAGTGATATTCAGCGGCGGTGCGTACCTGAATCCTGATCTTGTTGACTTTTTTGCAGAGTACGGAGTCAGTGTTTTGCAGGGCTACGGCATGACGGAGTGTTCGCCTGTTATCAGCAACAACAATCAGGTGGACGCAAAGACGGGATCGATAGGAAAGCCGCTTGCGAACTGTCAGGTCAAGTTTGTTGACGAGGAGATATGTGTAAAGGGTTCAAGCGTGATGCTCGGATATTACAAGATGCCGAAGGAAACGGCAGAGGCGCTCGATGAGGACGGATGGCTCCATACGGGAGACCTCGGTCATCTCGACGAAGACGGTTTCCTCTATATCACGGGCAGAAAGAAGAACCTCATAATTCTTTCGAACGGCGAGAACATATCACCGGAGGAGATAGAAAATGCGCTCGGAAAGAGCGATCTTGTCAAGGAGGTCCTCGTAAGGGAGAACGGACAGAATATCGAGGCTGAGATATTCCCGGATGCGGAGTACGCCGAGGCGCACGGTATAGACGATATACCAAAGAGCCTTCAGGAGATACTTGATGATTACAACAAGGACATGCCTCTTTACAAGCGCGTAACATCGCTTAAGGTAAGAGACACCGAGTTTGAAAAGAACACAACAAAGAAGATAAAGAGATTCTGATAAACACAAGCATGGCTGCCGCGCAAGATCGCGGCAGCCATTGATTTTTCTGCGGGTTTTAGATTGTCATGAAAAATCGCGCCTGTACTGCAGCGGGCGCATCCCGGTGCGTTTTTTGAACTGCGCGATAAAATTCCCGGGATCGAGAAATCCGCATTCCTCGGAAATATCTGTTATGCTCATAGATGTGGAGCGAAGCAGCTCCTTGGATCTGTTTATCCTGTAGTTTGTGAGATAACTGTACGGTGTAACGCCCATCATACGGCGGAAGATACGTATAAAATAGTATTTTGATATGTGGATCCTTTCGATCATGTCGTCAACTGAGATCTGATCCTTGTAGTTCTCCGCGATATATTCTATGACCGAGTCTATATCTCTTTTGACACCGCTTTTCGCGTTGCCGCGCTCCGTTTTTATGGCTGCCGAGGTCAGTATACAGAGCATTGAATGCACTTTTCCCGAGAGCTTGAGACAGCTTTCGATATCTCCGTTTGGGATAAGAGAAAATATCTGCGGCATTATGTCGGAAAAACCGTCGGCGCGTGACATATCCACGCTGTGCGGTCCATTGGGAGAGAGCATGTCAAGTATCGCTGAGGCGGATGCGCCGTCGAAATGCAGCCAGAAAAATTCCCAGTCGTCATGGCAGAAGTATTCGTGAGGGATATGACAATCTATCACACAGGCATTCTGACCGGCAAGCTCAAATTCCGTCTCTCCGCTTCTGATCGTGCCTGTACCGCGGAGCGTATAGAGCATAAGAAAGCTCTCATGCCTGTCACGCTTCACGGTATATCCGTTCTGCGCCAGAAAATGTCCCGCCTCGGTCACATGAAACGGGAGAGAGAGCGCCGCCTCGGTCGGTGTGGCGCTGAGCCACAGCGACTCGTCGGAGATCAGCTCGTTGTATTTGCCCATGACTGCATTCCCCCTGAAAGCTTACTGCGCGCGCCGCTCCATTTCTTCGAATATATCATCCCATGTCATGCCGTTGTCGACGAGCATAACGGAAAGGTGATAAAGAAGATCCGCGGTCTCGTATTTTATCTCATCCTTGTCGCGGTTCTTGCCTGCTATAACGACCTCTGCCGCCTCTTCGCCGACCTTTTTCAGGATCTTGTCCTCACCTTTGTTAAAGAGGTAATTGGTGTACGAGCCCTCCTCGGGATTGGCTTTGCGGTCTATTATGACAGCCTGCTCGCGCATGAGTATATCGCTCGTTCCCGCCTGCTTTGTGTCCGTAACGAGTTCATCTCCCTCAATGCGTCTGTAGAAGCACGAGCGGTTGCCGGTGTGGCATGCGGGACCGTCGGGACGGGCGAATACGACAAGACAGTCGCCGTCGCAGTCCGCCTTAACGCTTACAACATGCAGATAATTGCCGGACGTCGCGCCCTTTATCCAGACCTCGCCGCGTGAGCGCGACCAGAAAGTCGCAAGCTTCGTCTCAAGCGTCTGTTTGAGCGTATCGGCGTTCATGTATGCGGTCATAAGAACTTCCTTTGTGGCAACATCCTGCACGACCGCGGGGATGAGTCCCTTTTCGTCAAATTTCAATTCGTTTATTATTTTGTCCATTCTTTTTTACCTCTTTATTTGAATTTAAGCAGTTTTCTGTTGTTAACTATATATTCGATTCCCGAGATTATCGTGAACAGCACGGAGATCCATACGAGTATCGCTGTTATTATATTGCCTGCGGAGCCGAAGGCGTGCGGCAGACACATTATAAGTATGCCGGCAAGTATAGCTATCATCTGAGTTACCGTTTTGAATTTTCCCCAGAAGGACGCCGCTATTACATCGCCGTTGGCAGCGGCGACAAGCCTTATGCCGGAAACGGCAAATTCCCTAATAAGGATTATAAAAAGCGGCCACGGGCCTATTATCTGTTTGTAGGTGAATATGATAAACGCCGCCGTTGTGAGCATTTTGTCCGCGAGCGGATCGGCAAATTTGCCGAATGTAGTTATCATGTTCCGTGAGCGTGCTATCTTCCCGTCAAGCATATCGGTAAGAGACGCTCCCGCAAAAACCAGAAGTCCCACCCATTTTGCCCATGCCGCGTTCACCATCATGAATGCCATAAACACGAGCGCAAGCACGACCCTCAATAGGGTGAGTTTGTTAGGTAAATTCATTTGAGAATACACTCCTTTCCGGGCATCCGCCGTTTGGCGGGTGCGGATCACGGCGGACGGAGTCCGCCGTGATCGGTTTTAATCGACTCTCATTCCTGTGAGATCGTATTCCGACGCGTCAAGGATCTTGACGCGGATTATATCGCCGGGGCTGACCTCATCCTCGGTGCCAAAGAAAACGTTTCCGTCAACGTCAAGGCTGTCGGCGCGGCTCCTGCCGTAGAAAAGACAGCTTTCGCTGTCGTAGCCTTCAACGAGCACGTCAAGCACCGAGCCTATCTTTTCGCGGTTCAGCTCGAGTGAGATCTGCTGCTGCAGCCGCATCAGCTCGTCGAGCCTCTCCTGCTTTATATCGTCGTCTATCTGGTCGGGAAATTCCGCCGCCGGTGTGCCTTCCTCGCGGGAGTATGCGAAAACGCCCATCCTGTCAAAGCGCATCCTTTCGACAAAATCTCTGAGCACTGCGAAATGCTCCTCAGTTTCGCCGGGGAACCCGACTATTATCGAGGTGCGGATGCAGCAGTTTTTGAGCTTTTCGCGCATGTATGCGATCTTTTCCTCCATCTCCTCGCGGCTCGTTCTGCGTGCCATTCTGCGGAGTATGTAGTTGTCGGCATGCTGCACCGGCATATCGATATAATTGCATATCTTATCGTGTTTTGCCATGGTGTCTATAAGCTCCTTGGTTATCGCCTCGGAGTAGAAATAATGTACGCGTATCCATTCGATACCTTCTATTTTTACGAGCTCATCCAGAAGCCCGGCAAGCGTGGCGCCGATGTCGAGTCCGTAGCGGGTCGTATCCTGAGCGATGAGTATTATCTCCTTAACGCCGCTTTCGGCAAGGCTCTTTGCCTCATCGTATATCTCCGCTATAGGTCTGCTTCTGAACCTGCCGCGTATCATCGGTATAGCGCAGTAGGTGCAGCGGTTGTCGCAGCCGTCCGCTATCTTTATATATGCCGTGTAAGGCGGTGTCAGAAGCACACGGGGGAGGGTGCCCTCGGGAGTTCTGTCGATGTTTCCGCATATTACCGGCTTTGCGGCATCGCGGAACGACGCCTCTATGACCTGCACTATCTTGTCGTAATCGCCGGTGCCCAATATCGCGTCGACCTCCGGCAGCTCCGAAAGTATGTCGCTTGAATAACGCTCGGCAAGACAGCCCGTTGCAATGAGCTTTTTGCAGTTCCCTTCCTCCTTGTAGCGCGCCATATCGAGTATGGCGTCTATCGATTCCTGCTTTGCCGGGTCTATGAACCCGCAGGTGTTTACTATTATCACATCTGCCACGGCAGGATCGGAAACTATCTCGCAGCCCGCGTCGGCGAGCAGCGCAAGCATTATTTCCGAATCGGTCCTGTTTTTCGCGCAGCCGAGTGAAACAAGTCCTATTTTATAATTCATGAGTTTCCTTTCAAATTAAGTAGTTGCTATTCACAGGCAGTAACAAAGCGATGCTTTGTTACACTGCAGTGAGGACTGCGGGGACGGTTCGTGTGTCCGCAGCTTGCGGAGTGACACAGGAACCGTCCCCCTGTCCGCCCTGAACAGCAGCCGTAAGTTCCGTTGCTCAGTCGCTCAGATTCATTGCGACGGTCTCGTCTATACAGCCGCGGATATCTCTGAGCTCATAGCCCCTGTAGAGAAAATATCTCAGACATCTGTTAAGGCTTTTCGGGGAAAAATCTCCGGCAAGCTTTTTCTCTACCAGCTTCCGGAGCTCCGTTCCGCTTTCCTCCTCGTCAAGCTCCGACATGGCGGTCTCAATGAGCTCGGGCGATATGCCCTTTGCCTTCAGCTCCGCTCTTATACGGCGCGGACCGTATTTTTTCAGTTTCATAAGATCCTTTGCCTTGGCTGCCGCGTAGCGCTCGTCGTTTACGAAGCCGTAATGACGGCAGAAATCAATGGCGTCTTCTATATGCTCGTCCGACGCGCCCTGGCGTTTGAGCTTTTGCCTTAGCTCCTCCTCCGAATGAGACCGGAATTCGAGCAGTCTCAGCGCCTTTTCCTTGACCGCCTCATACGAAGTGAGCGGAGTCTGTTTTTTCAATGTCATCGCTCCTTTGCCGCGGGTCGGATCAGGCGTTCGTCATACTATATCGTAATATCCGAACGGTATGCTGAAATCGATCCCGCCGACCGTTTTGTTCCTGTATTGCTCGTGCAAATGGTTATACCCGTTTACCATCTGCTCCGACCTGATCCCGTAAGAGAGCGACATATACGCCTCGATGTACGCGCTCAGGTGGTCGCAGCAGCGGATTATCTGACCGTCTGTCGGGTCATATTCGTCGCTGTTGTATTTTTCGTTTATCTCGTCTGAGGTAACGGCTTTGATCTTGCCGTCAAGCTTTATCTTAGACGAGAATTCGTCTGTTGTGAAGTATTCGATCTCCGGATGCCATTCCTTCGGGAGCATTGGATATACGATCTCCCGCATCTGCTCGTTCTCTATTTCATTTAAAATGTCTCCGAGCCCCTCGACCGATTTTTTTATCGGGGAAACGATGTCGCGGGTCAGCGCTTCGGGAACATCGTGAAAGAGCCCCGCAAAAAAGTTGTTTACGCGTCTTTTCCTGCACGGTTCATCAAGCTCAAGAGTCATAAAATACGAAAGAAGTGCAACTGCAAGCATATGACCCATGACAAATGTCTGCGGAACGCGGACAGCCTTTGCCCAGCGCTGCTGGTATCTCAGCTTGCCTATCAGAGAAAGAAAATCCTGTAAAAATGCGTCGCGCTCGAAGGCGGTAAAGCCGGGGAACGTATTGCATTCCCGCAGCCCGTTCGTTGTCTCCACCTTAACGCGCTCTATATCGTATGTTTCGGGATTCATCGGATATATTATCTTGAATTCCCAGTTTGTGGCGTAGTAATGCGCGGCCTTTAGGATCTTTTTTTCAAGCTCCGCATAGCCGGGTTCGAACAGGTATCTTTCCATGCGCTCGAAAAAGCCGCCGCCGGCGCCCTTCATGCATGGACGCAGCTGTTCTATCACCCATCGGTCTATCTGCTCGCCCTTTTCCTTTATGAGCTTATGATAGATAGGCGGTTTTATGTCCGTAAGTATGCTCCTGTGGAAGAACTCGAATGTGCCGCCTTCTATGAGGTTTATCATGTCCACGTGTTCGCCTTCGCATTTTGCGAGGACATAGGCGTAAAACATCTTATGCGCCTGTTTGTCCATCTCGGTAAAACCGGTCCAGGGGCGTATGTGGTCATTCCAGCGCTGGATCGACGCTGTCTCGTAGATCAGTGTGATGAGTGATTTTTTAATCATTACGTTGCCGCCTTTCGCAAGTATTCATATGCCGCCGCGCCGCGG
>DVNB01000045.1 GCA_018714695.1 Candidatus Ornithomonoglobus merdipullorum
CCGTCAAACAACCCGCCGTCATTCGGTATCTTCCCGATGATCCTCGGAAGTATCTACGTTACCGCGGGCGCGATAGTTATCGGAGTCCCCATAGGAATACTCACATCTGTATTTATGGCTAAATACTGCCCGAAAAAGATGTATAAGGTATTAAAGCCGGCAACAGAGCTTCTCGCCGGTATCCCCTCAGTCGTATACGGCTTCTTCGGACTCGTTGTTATAGTTCCGCTGATCCGTTCACTTGCGGGCGGAACGGGAAACAGTATCCTGGCAGCTTCGATACTTCTCGGTATAATGATCCTTCCTACAATCATCGGAGTCAGCGAATCCGCTATAAGGAGCGTTCCTGAAAGCTACTATGAAGGCTCGCTGGCGCTCGGTGCCACTCACGAGAGAACGATCTTCAGAGTTATGCTCCCGGCAGCAAAGTCGGGTATCATGGCGGGTATCGTGCTCGGCATAGGCCGTGCGATCGGTGAGACGATGGCGGTCATCATGGTTGCCGGAAATCAGGCTCGTATGCCTGCAGGTCTCTTAAAGGGTATAAGAACACTTACGGCTAACATAGTTATAGAGATGGGATATGCGGCGGATCTTCACCGTGAGGCACTCATCGCCACAGGCGTTGTACTGTTCGTATTCATCCTGATCATAAATGTAGCTTTCTCACTTCTTAAGAGAAAGGAGAGCAAATGATGAAAGAAAAAACAGCTATCCTCGAAACGCAGCCGGCCAAGTCGATAAACGCGGTAAACACCGTTACGATAGGCGATAAGATGCGCTCCTATTTAAAAAATCCGGCTTCGTTCATAATGATGATATTCGTTATGTTGGCAGCGTTCGTAACGTTTGCGGCACTGCTCTTCATAATATGCTACGTACTTATAAAGGGTGTTCCCAACCTCACCCCATCGCTTTTCGCATGGGAATACAACACGGAAAACGTATCGATGCTCCCGTCCATTATAAACACGCTTATCATGACGGTCGTATCACTTGTTATAGCTATCCCGCTGGGGCTCTTCACAGCCATTTACCTCGTTGAATACTCGGGCAAAAACAACAGTAAGATAGTACAGATCATCCGTCTCACAACAGAGACTCTTTCGGGTATCCCGTCTATCGTATACGGTCTGTTCGGTATGCTGTTCTTCGTAACGGCACTCCACTGGGGATATTCGATCCTCGCCGGTGCGTTTACGATGTCGATAATGATACTCCCGCTCATAATGAGGACCGCTGAGGAGGCGCTTCTTGCGGTATCCGATTCGTTCAGAGAGGCAAGCTACGGTCTTGGCGCAGGAAAACTAAGGACGATCTTCAAGATAGTTCTTCCTTCAGCTATGCCGGGTATTGCGGCAGGTATCATCCTTGCCATAGGACGTATCGTCGGCGAAACGGCAGCTCTTATGTATACATCAGGAACGGTTGCGGAGATCCCGTCAAGCCTAATGTCTTCGGGACGTACTCTCGCACTGCACATGTACGCTCTCTCAAGCGAGGGTCTTTATGAGGATCAGGCATACGCTACGGCGGTAGTCCTTCTCGTATTCGTACTTCTGATAAACACTCTGTCATCATTCATAGCACGTAAGCTTACCAAATCATAATTCGGAAAGGATCAACAGACCATGGATAACAAGATACCAAAATTCAGTATAAAGAACATGGACTTATATTACGGTAATTTTCATGCTCTTAAGGACATAAATATGGATATACCCGCAAACCAGATCACGGCGTTTATAGGTCCTTCGGGATGCGGTAAGTCAACTCTTCTTAAATCACTCAACCGTATGAACGATCTTGTTGAAGGCTGCAAGATCACAGGTGACATAAAGCTCGATGGGACCGACATCTACGGTCAGATCGATGTAAACAACCTCCGCAAGAGAGTCGGAATGGTGTTCCAGAAGCCGAATCCCTTCCCCATGAGCATCTACGACAACATCGCATACGGTCCGAGAACACACGGCATCCGCTCAAAGTCGAAGCTTGACGAGATAGTTGAAACATCGCTCAGGAATGCGGCTATATGGGATGAGGTAAAGGACAGACTTAAGAAGAGCGCGCTTTCGATGTCCGGCGGTCAGCAGCAGAGGCTTTGTATCGCGCGTGCGATGGCGGTAGAGCCTGAGGTTCTTCTTATGGATGAGCCTACATCGGCTCTCGACCCTATCTCCACCTCAAAGATAGAGGATCTCGTAATCGAGCTCAAGGATAAGTTCACCATCGTAATGGTAACACACAACATGCAGCAGGCAACACGAGTTTCGGACAGGACCGCATTCTTCCTGCTCGGAGAAGTCGTTGAGTATAATACGACCGACAAGCTGTTCAGCGTTCCGAGCGATAAACGTACCGAGGACTACATCACGGGTAGATTCGGTTAATGTATATGCTGCCGCGCAAACGGCATACATATATCATTATACAGATCAAAAATCAAATACAGAAAGGGAATTCGGAAATGAGAAATAAATTTGACGAACAGTTGAGCCAGCTCAACACAAAGCTGACAGACATGTGTTCCTCTATCGAACAGGCTATCAGCGGAGCGGTAACGGCGATCACAAAGAACAACAAAGAGCTCGCAAAGGAAGTTATCGATCTAAACGTTGATATCCACGACAGAGAGCGTGATATAGAAACGCTTTGCTTAAAGCTCCTGCTCCAGCAGCAGCCTGTTGCAAGGGATCTCAGAACCATCTCGGCTGCACTGAAAATGATAACGGATATGCGCCGTATCGGAACACAGGCAGCAGATATCTGCGAGATATATCTTGAGTCCGAATACAATCTTGCCGAAAACATGCCCGGCATCATAAGAGAGATGACGATCGAAACGATAGGCATGGTGAACAAGAGCATAGACGCCTTCATCAAGAAGGATCTCAACCTCGCTATTGAGGTCGGCAAGACGGACGCAAAGGTCGATGAGCTCTTCATGGAGGTAAAGAATATGCTTATCGAGTCCATAAAGACAAACAGCGACGGCAGCGACCAGTCTATAGATATACTAATGATCGCAAAATATCTTGAAAAAATCGGCGACCACGCCAACAATATAGCTGAGTGGGTCGCATTCTCGATAACCGGCGAGCACAGAGAATAAACTCTAATCGCCGCACTCCTACATTCCTGCAAAAAGCACCGTTTCGGCGGTGCTTTTTGTGTGCGGGAAATCAAAATAAGATCCGTAAATGTCGAATCGCATATCAGCGTGGACTGCCGAGCAAATAAAGAAACAGGCAGGATACCCTGTCTCCTGCCTGTTTCTTTATTTTACGATCCCGTTTTCCCTGAACAGCCGGTACAGCGTCGGATCAAAGCCGAACTCGTCCGTAAGCGTCTCTACCTCGGCAAGCACCCATTCCTTTGTCCCGGCGGATACGTTTGTCCTCGCTGCCCTTATAAGGATGTTCTTCGGAGTGTGTGAGAGATCCACAAACTCCAGAAGCTGCGTCTTGTACCCCGCGTACTGAAGCAGATTTCCGCGTATCGCGTCCGTCATGAGCGCCGCCGTACGCTCCTTTATTATCCCATATCGGGTGAGTATCGAAAGTCTGTCGCTCTCCATCTGCGCATTCAGCTCGTGCTGGCAGCACGGAACAGAAAAAATGAGCTCCGCTCCCCAGCTTACAGCGTTAAAAAGCGCATAGTCCGTAGCGGTATCACATGCATGCAGTGAGATCACCATATCCGGCTTTTCGGAGCACTCATATCCGTTTATATCACCGACCTCAAAGCTTAATCCGGTGTAGCCGTACCGCTCGGCGGCAGCCGAACATTCCTCTATTACGTCTTCCTTCAGATCAAGTCCGGTAATATGCGCGTCTATATGCATTATCTCCGTCAGATAATAATATACCACAAATGTGAGATATGACTTTCCGCAGCCGAAATCTATGATATTTATCCTCTTGTATCCCCTGCTTTTGATCTCGTCGTCAATGAGCTCTATAAAGCGGTTTATCTGACGGAACTTGTCGTACATCGTGCGTACGACCTTCCCCTCCTTCGTGAATATACCCATATCCACCAGCGGCGGCACATCCGTGCCTTCCTCTATTATATACCGTTTCTTTCTGTTGTGTCCCTCAGGGATATTTGTCTTTGCCGTTCCACGCTTTTTCTTATAGGTAACATGCCCCTTTTTGACACAAGTATTATATGCTCGGTATCGCCGGTCCATATGTTCATCTGACCGTGATCGGACGCTGCTTTCATAAACTCATCCAGAAGTGCTTCCGCCGCCACCGATGCATGAAATGCCTGTTTTTCGGTAAAGCTCTCCGATTTATACGCTCTTCCGCTTTTTACTATGCTTATCTTTTTATACCTTGCGCCCTTTACGGGCTTACTGAATACTGCCTTTTCCGGCCTTGCCCCGGCAATACTTCTTAGTATTCCTTTGAGCTCCATATAAAAGCCTCCTTACTCGACACATATCTTATCGCGTATGGCGTCAAGCTTTTTCTCGCCTATCCCGCTCACAAGCGTAAGCTCCTCTATCGACTCAAAATTTCCGTTTTCGGTCCTGTAATCCACTATCCGCTGCGCTATGCTCGGTCCGATGCCTTCGAGCTTGTCCAGAAGCTCTGCATCGGCAGTGTTTATATTTATCTTTCCATCCGAGATAACCGCAGGCGCGGCAGACCCTGCTGCGGTCGGGGCAGGCTCTGATGACTCTTCGGCGCTCTCCGGCACAGCTGTCTCCGATACAGCCGTTTCAACGGCTGCCGTATCGTTCGTTCCGTCCGCAGAGATCGTCTCGATCACAAACCGCTCCGTATGCACACGCTCAAAAAGCATACCCAACCCGAACGCGGCGGCTGCCACTATGATCACCACTGCCGCCTTAGCCTTTCCCTTAAGCTTTATCTTCATCCTCTGTTTCCTCCCGGCTTTCCGAAAATCGTTTCAGAAACTCCGCATCCTCCTCGGTTATCCATACCTTCTCGAGCATATCAGGTCTTTTAAGCTTTGTTGCTATAAGCGACTGCTCATGCTTCCACTTATCCACCAGTGCGTGATTTCCCGATATAAGCACTTCGGGCACCCTTTTACCGTGCCACTCGAGCGGTCTTGTATACTGCGGATGCTCCAAAAGCCCCATGAAATGCGACTCGTTCTCATATGAACCGCTTCCGGCAAGCACACCTGGTACAAGACGAGATATCGTATCGATAACAGCCATAGCCGGGATCTCACCGCCGGTCAGCACGAAATCACCTATGGATATCTCTGCGTCGACGATCTCATCAAGCACCCTCTGGTCTATTCCCTCATAATGTCCGCAAAGTATCACTATATGATCCAGCTTGGCCATCTTAACGGCTGTATCCTGTGTGAAAACACTTCCTTGAGGCGACATATACACTGTATACGGCTTATAGGAAAGTCCTTCTGCAACGCTCATATACGCCTTATACACCGGCTCAGGCGACATAAGCATTCCGCCGCCGCCGCTGTACGGATAATCGTCCACCTTCCTGTGCTTGTTTTTGGTATAGTCACGTATGTCTATAAGATTTATCTCTATTATCCCTGCTCTCTGCGCCCTGCCGATTATGGAATCACCCAGCACCGCCTCAAGCATCCCCGGGAACAGAGTGAGAACATCAAACCTCATCGTCAAGTCCTTCCAGCATATGCACCGTTACCATGCCGGCGTCAATATCTATATCCTTTACAACATCGTCTATAACAGGCAGCAGCAGAGCCTTTTTCCCCTCACGCTTCACCTCATAGATGTCATTCGCACCGGTATTGAACACATCGGATATCACGCCTATATCCTCCCCCGTATCCGATACCACTCTGAGACCTATAAGATCCACTATATAATGCACGCCCTCCGGGAGCTCTCCGAGCTCATCCCGGTCCGCATAAAGCACGCTGTTCTTAAGCGGCTCCGCCTCGTTTATATCCGCAAGTTCTTTGAATTTAACTATAAGATTGTTCTTCTGATACCTCACCTTTTCGACCGTGAGCTTTCTCTTATCTGTACCCGAGCCTATATACGCATGCTGCACCGACTCGAAATCCTCGGGGCTGTCCATCCACACTATGACCTTTACGTCGCCCCTCAGCCCGTGTGTGTTCACTATCTTTCCTATCTCTATATATTTGCTGTCCATTATCGTCTCCTATATAATCAAAACGGCTGTCCCATTACAGAACAGCCTTTCAATTTAGTCTTATACTATATCAACCGAAACCTTCTTATTTTCACGGCTTGCCGCAGCTTTGACAACAGTTCGCAGTGCCTTGGCTATCCTGCCCTGTTTTCCGATGACCTTACCCATGTCACTTTCTGCGACTCTGAGCTCGAGGGTGATCGTACTGTCCTCGTTGTCAATCTCTGTAATGTCCACTCGGTCCGGATTATCAACGAGCGCTTTGGCGATGATTTCTAAAACTTCTTTCATCTTCCTGCCCTCCATTAGTCGATAATATTGGATTTCTTCAGAAGAGCCTTTACAGTATCTGTAGGCTGAGCACCGTTTCCAAGCCACTTCTTAGCGGCCTCTGCGTCGATGTTTATGGTTGAGGGATTTGTGAGCGGATCATAAGTGCCGATCTCTTCTATGAACTTACCGTTTCTCGGTGATCTTGAATCTGCAACTATAACTCTGTAGAACGGAGCCTTCTTTGCGCCCATTCTTCTCAATCTTATCTTTACTGCCATGATTTTCACCTCCTGCATTCTTTATTTGGTACGTAGATACCGTACCGCGGCTTTCGCCTATATTTAAAATATACAAAATGATATTTAAATACCGATGTTTATTTCTTGCGTTTCCTTAAACGCTTGAGCATTCTCTGCTGCTTTCCTCCGGAGAACTGCTTCATTACCTTCTGCATCTCTGCAAACTGCTTGAGAAGCTGATTTACGTCCTGTACGCGCGTTCCGCTTCCCTTCGCTATCCTTATCTTCCGGTTTGCACCGATTATCTTCGGATTGCGCCGCTCCTCGAGCGTCATTGACTGGATTATCGCCTCGATGCGCACCATCTTCTTAGCGTTCTCCTCGGTATCTACCTGCTCGAGCATTTTTTTGTCCATTCCCGGAAGCATTCCCAGTATCTGCGAGAACGAGCCGAGCTTCTTTATCTGATTTAACTGTTCCAAGAAATCATCCAGATCAAACTGTGATTTTCTTATCTTTTGTTCAAGCTCAGCCGCCTTCTTTTCATCGAACTCCGCCTGAGCCTTATCGACGAGCGAAAGTATATCGCCCATGCCGAGTATCCTTGACGCCATCCTGTCCGGATGGAACAGCTCAAGATCGCCCAGCTTTTCTCCGACCGATGCAAACTTGATCGGCTTTCCTGTGACCTGCTTTACCGAGAGCGCCGCACCTCCGCGCGTATCGCCGTCAAGCTTTGAGAGGATCACTCCGGTCACCTCCAGCTGATCGTTGAACGTCTTTGCGACATTTACGGCGTCCTGACCGGTCATGGAATCCACCACAAGGAGTATCTCTGTCGGATCGACCTCAGCCTTTATATTCGCAAGCTCCTGCATCAGCTGCTCGTCTATATGAAGACGTCCCGCAGTATCAAGTATTACAGGATCGTTTCCGTGAACGGAGGCGTACTTTACCGCTTCCTTTGCGATCTCCACCGGATCGGCATCCGTTCCCATAGAAAATACCGGCTGGTTTATCTGCTTTCCGAGTATCTCCAGCTGCTTCACCGCAGCCGGCCGGTATACATCACACGCCGCCATCAAGGGGCGTCTGCTCTGCTTTGAGAGATACAGCGCAAGCTTTGCCGCTGCCGTCGTTTTACCTGCTCCCTGAAGTCCGCACAGCATTATGACCGTAGGCGGCTTTTTCGCAAATTCAAGCCTTGCCGCCTCACCGCCTATCATTTCGGTGAGCTCATCGTTTACTATCTTTACAAGCTGCTGCGAGGGTGTGAGAGATTCGAGTATCTCGGCTCCAAGCGCCTTTTCAGATACCTTGTTCACGAACTCCTTTACTATCTTGAAGTTTACATCCGCTTCAAGCAGTGCGAGCTTTATCTCGCGCATGGCTTCTTTTATATCCTTTTCGTTGAGCTTTCCCTTGCCCCTGAGCTTTTTGAATACGCCCTGAAGCTTGTCTCCCAGACTTTCAAAAGCCATTCGCGCACACTCCCTTCAAAATCTCCTATGTTATAAAAGCCTTAGGCTTCGCAGATTGCAAACCGAAGCCGTCCGGATCATCATATGATACCCGAAACGGTCTCTATCAGAAACAAAAGCTCTTTACACTTATCATCTGCGGGCATAGTCTCTATAATGCCGCGCATCTTATCGAGCCCCGCGTTTATCTCGCCGAATCTTGCCGCGAGTCCAAGCTTTTCCTCAAACGCGCGCAGATGCTTTTCTCCCTGCCTCAGAAACGCCATAACACCCTGACGGCTTATGCCCATCTCCTCGGCTATCTCGGCAAGCGACAGATCCTGATTGTAATAGCTGTCAAGCGCAAGCGACTGCTTATCGGTCAGCAGACCGCCATAGAAATCCAAAAGGATCCCCATCCTTAAATCTTTCGCCACATGATCATCTCCGAAACCAGTGTAAAGTACTTTTGATTGACAGATTATATTCTACACCTTTTTTGCCGCTTTGTCAATACCCTGCGGCTAAAAATTATATTTTTTTATCTTTGATTTTTTGTACAATATCCACTAATTCCTCTCGGCTGACGGTCCTGTTCAGAACCTCAAGCAGCATATTCGTCGAAAGCTTAGCCGGGACGCCTATCTCATGTGAAAGAATGCCTCGCAGCTCCTTTGCTCCGATCCCGCCGGTGAGTCCAAGCGCATAGAGATCCGCCTTCGTTATACCCGCGCTCATCTCCTCACAAGTCTCGTCGTCAACGGAGCAGCCCGCCTCGCGCAGCGCATTTATGATCACACTCTCGCTCATTCCTTCCACACCAAGAAGTCCTTCCGCAGACGCCTTTCTCTTTCTCCGCTCCGTTCCGTGTATGTCCGGCACATACGCATGCTTTACCTTTGACGGGTCTACCTTCTGCTTTATAAAGTTCCTAATACGCATCCCTGCCGAATCGGAATCCGTTAGGATAACTATCCCCACTGTATCCGCCAGTCTCTGTATAGTCTTTACGAAATCCTCATTTGAATAGACCGCAAAACCGTGAGTGGTGAGTATTACTCCATCAAGAAATCCCTCCAGCTTATTCTTGTCGTATATCCCCTCTACTATTACCGCCTCTTTGATCTTATGCATATTCTCCGCCTCACAAAATTATCTGTTACTTTCACTCAAAGAAAAAGGGCGGCGCTCTGAAACTCCCGCTCCGCCCAAATTTTTGATTAAACATGAGCGCTGCGCTGCATTGCATCCGCTCATTGTCAATTGTCAACTGTCAATTGATTTACGGCAGCTCGACCTTATGCAGGGAATCTATGATACCCTCCGCTATGCCCTTTGCCACCTTGTTCTGGTAATCGTCATCGCACATTGCCTGAAGCTCTGCCGAATTTGAAATGAACCCTACCTCGACCAGTATCGCCGGCATCTCAGAGCGCCTTGTTACAGCCCAGTTCGCCATCTTTACGCCCCTGTCCGTAGCGCCGGTATACTTTATCATGCTGTCCAAAACGTTTACAGCGAACTCCTCACTTGTTATACCGTATTCGTTGCCGTTATTCTCCTCGGACCAATATACCTCCGTACCGTTTGCACTCTCTGCCTCCGCCGAATTTATATGTATGCTGACAAACAATGCGCAGCCCTCTGCATTCGCCTGAGCCGGGCGCTCCGTGAGCGACGGCAGCGTATCGCCCGTGCGCGTCATACTCGTCTTATAGCCGTTAGACTCCAGTATATCCTTTACCTTATACGTTATCGCAAGCGTAAGATCCTTCTCGTTTATCGCCGTGCCGCCCAGATTGCCTATAGCTCCCGGATCCTCTCCGCCGTGGCCCGCATCAAGCATTATGACCTTCTGGCTGTCCTCCGCCGATGCCGCAACTATCCCTGTCTTATACGCATCGCTCACCGCACCTGCAACTATCGACTCCGTACCGCCGCTCTGTGCCTGCTCATCTGCCGCAGACGGCTGCTGCTCCTGTGCTGCCGAGCCCCCGGCATCCGATGAACCGCTTACCTCTGCCGTTATCTCGACAGACGCTGCAGAAGCCTCCGTGACACTGTATCCGACAAGACCTTCCACATCCAGAACGATCCTCGCACGCTCGCTGTCGCTTCCGGTCCTTATCTCGGATATACCGTCAGCTCCGATATTTATCGTGCTCTCACCTGTCAAAAAACCCATGCCGGCAAAGTCTACAACCACTCTTTCCGGATCGTCCAGCGTGAAATGCGAATATCTCCCGCTCACCGGTCCGTCACACGTAACGGTTATCTTTACCGACGTTTCCGATACCATATTATATGTTATATCGGTAATATTCGATGCTGTCTGTGCCACAGCCGTATCCGTAACCGTCGTTTCGGCCGCAGGTGCCTCGGTCACGGCGGTATCCGTCTCCGGTGTCGCCTCTGAAGCAGCATCCGACGTGATGTCGATCCTTCCCTGCTCGCCGTCAAATTCGACATCCATTCCAACCGTTTCGCTTATAAATCTGACCGGAACCATAGTCTTTGTCTCGCCCCCGGGCTTATTTATAAGCTTTGGAACCACGTTGTCGGGTATGGGCTGCTTCTCACCGTTTACATACGCATAGTTATCGTTTATATACATGCGTATATACGACCCGTTGTACTCTATCTCAACGCACTGCGTCTCTCCTGTATACTCTACAGTTGCGCCGCATTCCTCAAATATCTCTCGCACAGGCACAAGCGCATGATCGTTAAATATTATCGGCTCCATGGGAGACTCTATCTTATTTCCGTTTACGTAGAGCGAATATATCGCCCCGTTATACCAATGCGTAGCGCCGTCGTAACAGATCTGCATCGCCGCACTTGCGGCTGCCGCAGTGCATACAGTCAATCCCGCGGCTGCAAGCACCGCGGCTGTGATTTTACATTTCACGATATTCCCGAACTCCTTTCCGTGATCATTCACCGTACGGTATTTCAAAGTGATCGTAAGCCGACTTTGTCGCGATCCTGCCCCTGGGCGTCCTTGAAATGAATCCTAACTGGAGCAGATACGGCTCATATACATCTTCGATCGTATTCGGCTCCTCGCCGATCGTCGCGGCAAGCGTTTCGAGTCCCACCGGGCCTCCGCCGAAATTCTCTATCATTGTCCTGATCATCCTGCTGTCGACCGCGTCAAGCCCCAGCTCGTCGACTTCCATACGTCTGAGCGCCATATCCGCCACCTCGCATGTTATTACGCCGTCGGCCTTTATCTGTGCAAAATCCCGCACTCTTTTAAGGAACCTGTTTGCGATCCTGGGAGTGCCTCGTGACCGTGACGCTATCTCCGCAGCGCCTTCGCGGTCTATCTCAACTCCCAAAAGCTTCGCGCTCCTCTCAACTATCTGTGTGAGCTCTTCAACACTGTAAAGCTCAAGTCTGCTTATCACGCCGAACCTGTCTCTTAACGGCGCGCTCAGAAGTCCCGCGCGCGTCGTGGCTCCGATCAAGGTAAACTTCGGCAGATCTATCCTTATAGACTTCGCTGCCGGTCCCTTTCCGATTATTATGTCGAGCGAATAGTCCTCCATCGCGGGATAGAGTATCTCCTCGACCGTCCTTGACATCCTGTGTATCTCATCAATAAAAAGTATATCATGCTCGGACAGATTTGTAAGTATCGCCGCAAGGTCTCCCGCCTTCTCTATCGCGGGTCCGCTCGTGATCCTTATATTAACGCCCATCTCGTTTGCGATTATCCCGGCGAGCGTTGTTTTTCCGAGCCCCGGCGGTCCGTAGAGCAGCACATGATCGAGCGCCTCCTTGCGCTCCAAAGCTGCCTGTATGTATATACCGAGGTTCTCCTTCGCCTTCGCCTGACCGATATATTCGTCAAAGCGATGGGGTCTGAGACCGTATTCGATCTCCGTATCCTCCTCGATAAATCCGCCGGTCACAAAGCGTTCATCCTCGTCAAACATCAAATTACCTCCAACACGCAAACAGCTTTACAGCTTTACAAGCGCCGAAAGCGCCTGCTTTATTATCTCCTCGGTCGGCAGATCCTTATCCGCTCCCGATACCGCATTTCTCGCCTCGGAAGCACTGTAACCCAACGCCACAAGAGCTGAAAGTGCCTCTGCTCTCGCGTCAGTGAGCACCGCAGTCTCCTCAAGCTCTGCCGCCTCGGCAGTATCCACGCCGAGCTCCGCCGCGTCAAGCTTATCCTTCAGCTCAAGGATTATCCTCCTTGCAGCCTTAGGTCCAACGCCCGCGGCGCGTGTCAGCAGCTTTTCATCCTCAGTTATGATGGCAACAGCCAGCCGTGACGGGCTCGCAGCAGACAACAGAGCCAACGCCGCCTTCGGACCGACACCCGAGACCGATATGAGCCTCATAAACATTGTTTTTTCCTCGCGTGTGATAAAGCCGTACAGCTCCATTGCGTCCTCACGCACGTTAAGATGGGTATACATCGTTATCTCCGAGCCGATCTGCCCTGATTTCTCGATACCGGAAAGCGAGGTATATATCATATACCCGACCCCGGCTGCGTCAACGACCACAAAATTCTCGCCTTTGAACGCGAGTTTTCCCTTAATAAAATAATACATCTTATCTCCAAATCCTCCGGACATCCATCCGGAATACTGACACGCGGCTATACCACGCAAATATATAATAACATATCAGCCACGTAATGTCAAGTCAAATATTAAAAAAGTATTAAATTAGTTTACAAATTTGTTACCATTCGCGGATGTCATCACTATTGATTGACTTTTGCCTACCTGTATGATATAATTGCCTTCGAGAAAAGGGAAAGATATTAAACGTTGGACGGTTAGCCACCCTCAGTATGCAGGTTTATGCATACCATACGTAAATATTTTATGTATGTACCCTGATAAGGGGGTGGTGCTAATGAAAAAGCTCCTGATAAAAACAGCAATATCTCTGTTTTGCATAGCTTTATCGGCAGCCATCTTTGCTGTTTCGGCAAGATAGCTGTAATAAAATAACCGCTCCAATTTGATTCGCCTCGGAACGGTTATTTAATATTTAACTTATCTGTGGCTGACCGTTTAACGATCTGCCCTTTTCTTCTTTTATTATAACATCATGCTTTGATCGTGTCAAGTATTTTTTGAATTCTCATGTGTTTTAAACAAGTTGTTACTATTCACAGTCTATGTATGCCATCATTGCTTCTTGATATATCGAATTCATTACACTGTTCGCGGTATAATTCGGGCAATGTTGTCGGCAAAGCGAAGCGATGCCAAACACTGAGTTTGAAAGAATTACGCAAACAAAGGAATATCACTCAGCTAAAGCTGGCAATAGATCTTAACATGAATCAAAATACAATATCCCGTTATGAGACCGGTGAACGTGAAGCAGGTTATAGAG
>DVNB01000046.1 GCA_018714695.1 Candidatus Ornithomonoglobus merdipullorum
GTTTTTTAGTAAAATCAGCAAAATGCACAAATTGGTCGCATTTATTCCACGGTTTGCTTGACAACGAGCCTCTGATGGCATAACGTTCTGCGCCGGGGCGGTGCCCCGAGGGCTGCGCAGTGGCATGAGCCTATCATGCCATCCCCTCATTGTCAAGCAACTGAGGTCTTGATAAGTTCCCAATAAAATACTGTCGATATTCACTTTCCAACGCTATCTCTATCTCAGAACCTTTTAGAAAAAAATATTCTTACTTGAAGCCTTCATGTTCGTATCCTCCCTATCTCTTTTGGTAGTGTCAAATTGACACCCCGTTTTTTATTTTAAATTCCTTTAAAATCATTATATCTATGAGATTTTTGCTTTTTTTTCATAAAAATATAGCAATAACCTCCCTTTTGGTGTATAATTGTATCAACCAAAACACAATCACCTAAGGAGTTGTTATTGCTATGAATACGGGTGTTGACATAAACTATGCCGTCTAAAAGGGCACAAAAAAAGAGTGTCCGTATACGAATCCTCAGATCCTATACGGACACTCCGAATGGTCGGAGTGACAGGACTTGAACCTGCGGCATCACGCCCCCCAGACGTGTGCGCTACCAACTGCGCTACACCCCGATTACTAATATAGTATAGCAGAACTTTGCTGTCTTGTCAAGATATTTTTTTAAATTTCTCAAAAAATATTGTCAAAAACAGCATTCTCTACTTGACAGCGGCACGGCAAATATTATATAATAATAGTTAGCGTATTATATACAGATCGGGAATTTGAACCCGGGAGAAAGGAATGAGATCTAATGCATTATATGGGAGTTAATGAAATTCGTGAGAAGTTTCTTAGCTTTTTTGAATCAAAGGGGTGTCTGCGTCTTGACAGCTTTTCGCTTATACCGAAAAATGACGCAAGCCTCTTGCTTATAAATTCGGGAATGGCTCCGATGAAGAAATGGTTCACCGGCGCCGAGGAGCCGCCGCGCCACCGCGTTACAACATGCCAGAAGTGCATACGCACGCCCGATATCGAGCGTGTGGGAAAGACTGCGCGCCACGGCACATTCTTCGAGATGCTCGGCAACTTTTCGTTCGGAGACTACTTCAAGCGTGAGGCTACAGCATGGGCATGGGAGTTCTTCACAAAGGTCATGGAGATCCCCGAGGAGAAGCTCTGGATATCGGTATACGAAAACGATGACGAGGCAAAGGATATATGGATAAACGAGGTCGGAGTTGATCCTTCACATATTGTGAAACTCGGCAAAGAGGACAACTTCTGGGAGCATGGTACAGGTCCGTGCGGTCCCTGCTCGGAGATATACTTTGACCGCGGTGAGGAATACGGCTGCGGAAAGCCGACCTGCGGAGTTGGATGCGACTGCGACAGATACATGGAGGTATGGAACCTCGTATTCACACAGTTTGACAAGGACGAAAACGGCAATTACAACCCGCTTGCAAAACCGAATATAGATACGGGAATGGGGCTTGAGCGTCTTGCTGTCGTTATGCAGGGAGTTGACAACCTCTTTGAGGTCGACACTGTTCAGGACGTTATGAAGCACATCTCGCGCATCGCAGGCGTTGAATACAAGAAGGACGAAAAGACGGACGTTTCTCTCCGTGTTATAACAGACCATATCCGCTCAACGGTAATGATGGTATCGGACGGCGTTATCCCCTCGAACGAGGGCAGAGGCTATGTTCTGCGCCGACTTTTAAGACGCGCGGCACGCCACGGAAAGCTTCTCAATATTGACCGTGAATTCCTCTATGAGGTAGCGGAAACTGTCATTGACGCTTCAAAGGCGGCTTATCCGGAGCTTGATGAGAAGAGAGAATATATCACAAAGATAATAAAGAAGGAAGAGGAGCGCTTCGACGCTACCATAGACAACGGACTTACCGTACTGAACAAATATATCGAGGACGCAAATGCCGAGGGCAGAAAGACGCTCACGGGCGCTGAGGCGTTCAAGCTCCACGATACCTACGGCTTCCCTCTTGATCTGACTATTGAAATGGCTGCCGAAAAGGGGCTCGGAGTTGATATAGACGGCTTTAACGAGGCTATGGAGGAGCAGAAGCAGACTGCCAAGAATTCACGCAAGGACGGTTCAAGCTGGGACGATGACACATCGTTTGACTTCAAGGGCATAGCTCCGACAGAGTTCACAGGCTATACATCACTTGAAACGGAAGCCGAGATAAAGGGCATTGAGGCGAACGAGGGCATGGCTTATATCGTTACCGACAAAACACCGTTCTATGCCGAAATGGGCGGTCAGGTCGGAGACATCGGTACGATCCTCCAAAACGGAGAGGTCATAGGAAAGGTCGTAAACACAACAAAGACCGGATACGGCTTGTATGTTCATCACACGGAGCTTTTGGGTACTCCCGAGCCCGGAACAGTTGTATTAAAAGTTGACAAGACAAACAGAATGGCTATAAGCCGCAACCACAGCGCTACTCACCTGCTCCACAAGGCTCTCAAAGAGATACTCGGTTCACACGTTGCGCAGGCGGGCTCACTTGTCGACAGCAGCCATCTGAGATTTGATTTCTCCCATTTTGAGGCAATGACTTCAGAGCAGCTCAAGGAGGCTGAAAAGCGTGTAAACGACGCTATACTCGAATGTATGCCAATAACCGTGCAGGAGCTTCCGATAGACGAGGCAAAAAAGCTCGGAGCTGAAGCGCAGTTCGGTGAAAAGTACGGCGATATAGTACGTGTTGTATCGATGGGAGATTACAGCATTGAGTTCTGCGGCGGTACACATCTTACAAACACGGCTCAGTGCGGACTGTTCAAGATCGTATCCGAAGGCGGAGTAGCAGCCGGAGTAAGAAGAATAGAAGCCGTGACCGGTCAGGGTGTTCTGGATATGATCTCATCGTACGAAACAGTCCTGTCAAACGCTGCATCGGCGCTTAAGACAAACAGGATAATGGAGCTTGACAAGAAAGCAGAATCGGTGATGGCCGAGAATAAGGCATATGAGAAGAAGCTTGACGAGTTCAACGAAAGAATGGCGGCAATGCGCACCAAGAATATGATGGCAGGCGTTAAGCACCTCGGAAACGTAAATATCCTTACAGCACAGGTAGACGGTGTAAGCGTAAACGAGCTCAAGGCTCTTGCCGACAAGGCTAAGGAACAGATGACCAACGGAGTCGTTGTTCTCGCTTCCAACACCGACGGCAAGATCACATTTGTTGCAATGGCTATGAAGGAAGCTGTTGCGCAGGGTGTTCACTGCGGAAAGATCATAAAGGAGCTTACGGCTGTCTGCGGCGGCAAGGGCGGCGGCAAGCCGGATATGGCTCAGGGCGGCGGCAAGGACGCCATGAAGATAGACGACGCTCTCGCCATGACAGACGAGATCGTTACAGCACAGATATCATAATAAAAAGCCGCAGATGCGCGGCGGAACGGAGGCTAATATGGCAGACTGCATCTTTTGTAAAATAATCTCGGGAGAGATCCCGTCAAACAAGGTATACGAGGACGAGAACATCTATGCGTTCCGCGACATAGAGCCGCAGGCGCCCGTTCACGTCGTAGTCGTACCGAAATCTCATATTGAGTCGGCTAATGATATAACTGCAGAGAACAGCGGCATAGTTGCCTTGATATTCGAAAAAATACCTCAGATAGCAAAGAAACTCGGTGTTTCGGAATCGGGCTACAGGATAGTAAACAACTGCGGCAAAGATGCCGGGCAGACGGTAAAGCATCTGCACTTCCACATCCTCGGCGGTACTGAGGGCGGCAAACTTTATTAAAAACTTATACCGGACATGGCTTTCATGTCCGGTATTTTTTTGACCGTGATCGATATTCCATAAATATACTGTTTACAAACGACTGTTTTTCATGTATAATATGACCCGTGCCATTGTTTATGTAAACCTACCGGCACAATACAAAAAATTATCATGGAGGTCAGATATGAAAAAAATTATCCCTGTTCTCGTTTTTATGCTTGCATCGTTTTCAGTTCCGGCATACGCGCAAAACGATATAGACGTATATTTCAACGGAAATAAGCTGATGTTTGACAGTCAGCCTGCCATAGTGAACGATAGGACATACGTGCCTGTAAGAGGTATTTGCGAAGCATTCGGTTTTGAAGTTGAATGGGACGGAGAAACTCAGACCGCATACGCATACGGTAATGGCACGGAAGTTATTCTCTCACTGAACAGTGATCAAATGTATGTTAACGGAGAAGCCGTACAGCTTGAAACGGCGCCGTTTATTCAAAACGACCGCATACTTGTGCCGCTGCGCGCAATAAGCGAAGCATTGGACTGCTATGTGGATTGGGACGCTTTTTCCTGCACAGTAACGATAATCGGCGGCGGAATAGTGCTTCCTACAGCGAAGCCCACAGCCGCACCTACGGCAAAGCCAACCTCAGCGCCTACGGCTGCACCCACTGTCACACCCGCTCCGACTGCGGCTCCCACCTCTGCCCCATCGGCACAGCCTACAGCGATCCCGACTGCAGTACCTACTGCAGCTCCGACCGCTTCTCCGGTACCGCAGCCTACTGCGGCTCCTACCTCAAAGCCCACAGTACAGCCCACTTCCGCTCCCTCATCCGAACGTGAGATGGAAAAAGAGGTTCTTGCACTCGTAAACAGTGTCAGAGCCGAAAACGGGCTTAACGCGCTTTCATGGGCAGAGGACGTTGCCAATGTTGCCCGCGCTCATTCAAGCGATATGATAAACAGAAGCTTTTTCAGCCACACAAATCCCGATGGCCTTTCGTCGTTCGACAGGCTGAGAAACAGCGGCATAAGCTACGGGACCGCTGCAGAAAACATCGCATACGGTCAGCGGTCTGCATCGGAGGTCATGAACAGCTGGATGAACTCATCGGGACACAGAGCGAATATCCTTAACAAAAACGTTACCGAAATAGGCGTCGGCGCCATAAAAAACAAAAATGGGACAATATATTGGACACAGATGTTCATATCCCGATAACATGCGATATAAAAAGGGAGCGCAGGGCGAACGCTTTGCCGCTCCTTTTTACACTTGAAATTCGTTTGGTTTTTTGATATAATGATCATGCAGATCGGAGGTGCCCTTAATGGCCAAAGCAAAATACATAAACGGCTTCACGCTCGGATATTCGGTATCCGCAAAGTATGTTCGTGACAGCCGATTACCACTGTGAAAATGATTATGAAATAATGTACGTGCGCAGCGGAAGCAGACAAGTCTTTGTAAAAGACAGATCATATGTTCTTACAGACGGACAGCTGCTTTTTATAAACAAGAACGAACTGCATAAAACAAGCCGGATCACCGAAAAATACGAGAGGTTCGTTATAAACTTCGGAGACGATTATATTCTTCCATCCGTAAAACGCAATATGGATGTTTTATTCGAACATAAGCTATACGCTCCGCCTAAGCTTTCAACGATAGACAAGCTCTTTTTCAGCCTCCTTTCCGAATGGGAAAAGCTATACAAGGGAAACGAGCTTGCAGCGGATAATATCAAATGCTATATAAATATACTGCTTACATATTTCATACGCAACCATAAACATTTTTCCTACACAGAAAAGAAAACGGGCAATCCTGCAATTGAAAGGCTTTTGCTATATATCAATGAGAACTTTAAGGAAAATATAACGCTTGCGGCGGCGTCGGATATGCTGCACCTAAGCCCGCATTATCTGTCGCAGATCTTCGTTAAATATACCGGCTTCGGGTTCTCCGAATATCTGAGAGCAGTCAGACTTGAAGCCGCCAAAGACCTTTTGAGAAACTCAAAGCTGCCTGTAACAGATGTAGCTCACAGCTGCGGTTTTACCGACAGCAATTATTTTTCGGCGGTGTTCAAGAAGTATACCGGCATATCGCCCACCAGATACCGCTGTTTATCATCACTTTGACATTCAAAAAGCCGGATCAGAATTTTACTTGTTTTCCGATCCGGCTTTTTTTATTTTATAACGTTACAGTTCTGTCTCATATAGTTTGGCATACGGTGCTTGAGTGTTTTTGTCCCAGATAATCACCTTCAAGCGCTCCGCGCCGTCCGCCAATGCGCTGTCAAATGTCTTGACAAATTCATTTTCCGTCTCTGTGACATCCTCCAAACGTATTCCCGCAAGCCTATTTTCTCTGTCATAATACGCGACAAACATGACCGCCTCTCGCGGTTCGCCGTCGCCCGCTGTTGTAACCGTCAGCACACCGTTTTCAACAGTACATTCGGTTATGGTATACGGATACGGCTTCTCTGTTTCTTCCGGATCAGGACTCGCTGTCGCTGTCGGACTTGGACTTACTTCCTCCGTCGCCTCCGGACTCGCTGTCGCTGTCGGGCTCGGACTTGCCGCCTCCGTTGCCTCCGGGCTTGCCGTCGCTGTCGGGCTTGGGCTTGCCGCCTCCGTCGGCGCCGGTACAGGTGACGGTGCCGGAACATCTGTTCTTATTATATAGACATAATCTATCGTCGCAGACTGATTATATCTTCCCAGAGTGTTTGTATAGCCGCTCACGCCTACGGTCGTCTCCTCAGTAAGAATGAGCTCATCCGATACGATCTCCGTATTCTTTTCCGAGTTTCCGTTTATAAAGCTCAACAGCATATTATTCTCGGCTGTGAGTGTACTGTCCATGTTTCTTACAACAAAATTTCGATTTCCATCGCTTATGTATCTTACTACAAACTTGTATATTCCCGCAGACAGAGTCGCAAGCTCGGCACAGCTTCCGCCGGAAACATAGCCTCTCATCCCTCCCGATGCGGTATCCGAAACAGATGCGTTTGCGATATCCTCCACGTAATATACTATATTATCCTCAGATGTCTTATAGCTTACATTAACGGTCTCCTCTGCGCCGTTTATTGTAAACTGTTTTTTGAATTCGCTCACAGTATCGTCATCAAGCTTGTAATAGAGTCCGTTTTCGCCCTGTATGATCGCCGTAACATTTTCCGTGAGCTCATCACCTATGAAGCCCACGCCGTTTGCCAGCTCTCCTATGTATCTTCCGTATTCATCGACCGCGTTTACGGTATATGAGCTGAGCTCTCCCACACGCTCCGCCGTTATCGCAACATAATCGTACGTCGGCGAAAGATTATAGCTCGTTCTCAGCTGCAGCGTATGAGTTCCCGCCTTCAGATATAGGCTTATTTCGGCTATCCCGCGCTCCGTACCTGAAGTGGCATGCGTTCCGATCTGCTCGCCGTCAACATAGATACCCATGCTGCGGTTCGAGCCTCTGCCCTCATATGCTATAGATATCGTATAGTAGCCGTCACTTTCAAGCTCTATATCGCTGTATTCGGAATACAAATTTGTCCTGTCCACCCGGAACGCCTTGCCGGATGAGTAATTCTCATCATTGCTCGCCTCTGAGCCGGAGCTGCTCGCATTGCCTTTGTGCTCTTCCGCCTCCGCGAAATAGACCATTTTTTCATTGCGGGCATAGGTCACGGTCCTGATCTCATCTCCGTCGCTGCCCATGGTAAAGCTGCGTGTATATGTCCGTTCTCCGCTGCCGTCCAGCTGAAGCTCGTAAAACACTCCGTCCTTTTCTATCACCTGCGGCAGCGCGCTCACCTTGTATTCTTCACCCGGTACTCCGGAAGCTTCCCCGATAGTCTGAATTACCTCTCCGCTCTCGTCCACCGCATTTATAACGGCATTATTTCCAAAGCAGCCTCTAAGAGATGTATTCCCGCGCAGACGGAAGGTATACTCAGCCTCCTCACTGACGATATTCCCTTCACTGTCCTTCCAATTTACAAAACTCATGCCCGCCTTAGGCTCAGCCTTTACAGTTACGAGAGTGTTTATCTCTCCGCCGTTGGTCGAGCAGCTGACTGTTCCGTAGCTTTCATTATCGGAGACCGCCTCCATGGTGTATACCGGCAGATCCTCCCTTGATCGGAGCTTCATCACCTTAAGATTCGATACCTGTATGCCCCCCGGCTGATTTGATGTATTCATACCAATATGCATATGCGAAAGCGATGACGGTACTACATCCACAGATGTGGTACGGTATGCCGGCACCTCCGATGTCACGGTATTATCACCTACAGTAACGGTTATGGTCCCCAGGTCTATATCAAGCTCCGCATTGACAGTGGTCCATTCAGTTGTGCTGAGAACTGCCGCGCTCTCCTCATTATTGCCGTAAGCGTACACATTGCCGTCGGCGTCAACAGATATGATATACATAGTCTGATCCGGGAACTGTGTGCCCTGATTTGCAAGACCTATGTTCATGTTGCCAAGACCTGTCGTTCTGAGATCTACAGAAACGGACACTCTCCCCTCCGTTCCGACACTCTCGCTCAGCTTTCTTGAAAGCGCGAAGGATGTACTGTTGCTGTCCTTTATAACATTTGTGTAGTACCTTCCGTTCTCCTCATGCAGCGTCGTATCCTTACCGCCGGAGCTTCCGTATACAGCCCAATTGTTCACGCCGTGAATATTGCGCGTTCCGTCATAGGTGACTCCGTAGAAACTGAAGTTCTCTGTTTCTTCTCCGTCCTCGTTCGGTACAAGTGCAGCGATCACCTCTGTTTCAACGTACGGATCCGAATACGCTATCCGCGCTCCGGAGGTTTCATCAAATATCAATCCCTCATCCTCATCGTCGAGAGCCTTGTATACAACGGCTGTGAATGTGTCACCCGCGTCCTCATCATATACCGTATCGATATCTCCGGTCAGGCGGTTCGTCTCGCCGTCAACGGAGAAAATATTGACCGAGCCGTCATCCCAGGTGTTATCCACCTGTGTAGAGAATATCGTACCCTTCACCTCATTATCGGCGTCTCGTATAATAAGCTCAAGCTTGCCGTATGAATCCATCGACAATTTTGATTCCTGCTTTGTGATAGTCACCTCTGATATAGTGTTGTCATCATCCCATTCAACAGATGATATCTTGACCGGCAGCTCGGCTATATCACTTGATTGGAACACCTCCGGATACATGTCGTTAGGAGCCGCGCCCGCCTTAACGATCTCTTCCGATACCTTGTCCGGCTTTGCCTCTCTCATCCCATCAACAAGCGGAGCGAGCACATTTGCCTGTACCGTCTCGATAGGTGTCTTGTCCTCCTTATCAACCAGAGCCTTTATCCCATCAAAGAAGAATGATGCGGTAGCATCTGCGCCATAGTCATTCTCGTGTGTTCCGTCTACAGATGTGCCGCGCTGAGCACGGAAATAATAATCCGAGTATTTGCTGCTGTAGCCCGTCTCGCCCTTCTGCTGCCTTACCTCCTCGCATACCTCACTGAGCCATTCGAGTGTGGGAGCGTTGAGATCAATAAACGCAACGTCTTTTGCTCCGTCCTAGGTAATGCCTTCAGCTATCTTGCCGTCAGCCCACTCATATACCGCGTCCGAAATGCTCGTTCCGCCCTCTTCCTTGACCTTAGCCGCAAACTCCTTTGCAAGATCTATACCTCCGCAGATAAGAAGCTCTGTATAATATCTTGCCGCCTTTGAAAAACCGCTGAGCGTTGACGACCACGTATTAGTTCCCGAATCGTACTGCGACGAATTATGACGGTCTATCGGTCCCACATACACCATATACGCGCCCTTACTGTGCGCCCACTCATAGTATTCTGCAAGATACTGCACATACCCTGCCGGCCCGTCGTTTTTATGATTATGGCCGTACTGCAGGTATATGTAATCTCCTGCCTTTATATTCTCCTTGCAGAGGTTAAAATAGCTCATCGCATTTGCCGCAATACCGCCGTCGCCCTGATTTACCAGCGCCACATCCTTCGGCAGATACTTCGAAAGATACTGAGCCGTTCCGCCGTAATTCTGCAGCGGGAAATACGGCAGGACCATAGGATAATCACATCCGGTAGAATCGTCATAGCACCAAATCGTCGTTGCCGGTTCGATCTTCTCCACCTCTATCGATGAGATCGCGGCATTCTCTCCGACTACCATAACATTGAGCTTATCATCATCATACGTTATAGTCCCGCCCGCGGCCCTGTCCTTTACCAGCACACTCTGGACTGTAGCCGTAAACTCCACAAGCTCCGTTTCTCCCGCCGCTATCGTCTTATCCGTAACGATCGGATGCCTGCGCTCTGAATAAACATTTACCGACTCCGCAGGCTGTGATTCGTCAAGCGTTGTAACGTATACTTTAACGCTGTAATATCCGTTATTTTCCGCCGCCATGGAAAAGCGTATCGGATAAAGACCGTCTATCTGCCCCTCAGGCAGCTCGCCTATGCCTATACGGTCATCTGAAGCCTCGCTTCCGCTTCCCGCAGCAGTATATGTATAATACTGACCCTTTTTAGCTGTTACTCCGTCCTCATGATTTTTCAGCTTATAATCATTTTCGTTCTGGCCGTAAAGTCCGAACCTTAGTCCATCCTCCTCATTTGAATTATACTCTGTTTCGGGTGTGACACTGTAATACCCCGATTCCGTTGTCTGTCCGACCGGTCCGAAGTCAAACCTCCATGCGTCTCCCGTCTCCGCCGCAGGTACAACGGCAGGCATCGCTCCTATGCACCCTGCAAATACCGCAGCCGACAGCAGACCGGATAATACTTTTTTCATTCTTCTAAATCCTCCTTTGTGATCGGTAAGATCAAGCAATAAAATTTTTATTTCTAATATAATATTATACCACGAACGAAGAGATCACGACCTTTGTTTTTTTACACTGTTTCACGATAATCTTAAATATTTAAATATAAAAAAAGATACGGCACATTTTTCGCCGCATCCTTTTTATATTTACCTATTTTATGAGAAGGAAAAGCCTCATATGTCCGCGCCGTCAAGCCGCAGCAGTATCACTGCCGCCTCAGCACGTGTGGATATTCCGTCAGGACGGAACGTTCCGTCCTCGAATCCGTTTATGATACCGGCTGACGCAAGGGCATCCACCGCATCCTTTGCCCAGTCCGATACCGACTCTCTATCTGTAAAATCCATCATTCCTGTAGCTGATATCTGCACACAGCGCGCCGCCATCACAGCCAGTTCTTCACGCGTAATGCTGCTGTCGGGGCGGAAATACGCTCCGTCTCCAAGCGCTATCCCCTCGGCATAAGCAGCCGTGACATACGGTGCATACCATGCGTTAGTTGGGACATCCTCAAAAATACGGAGCACCGTATTTGTATTTAGTCCCATAAGGTCTACAAGCATTTTTGTAAACTGAGCTCTCGTTACAGCTTCCTCCGGTCTGAAGGTGCCGTCATCAAAGCCGTTTATGAGTCCGCGTCCCGCAAGCTCGATTATACTGTCCTCAGCCCAATGTCCCGCTATATCCGAAAACTCGTTCTCCGGCTCCGAATCAGCCTCATCCGCCGGCCTTTCCGTCGCAGACGGCTGTTCCGTCTCTGACGGAGATCTTGTTGCAGACGGTCGTTCCGTCTCTGACGGAGACTCCGTTTCTGCCGGCTTTTCATTGGATCCGCTGCCGCCGCCGTTTGTCCCGGCTCCCCCTCCCGAGGCGGGGGAATGGGACGGAGAGAGAGTTGCCGAAGGCTCGTTAGTCTCGCCTTCTTCTGCTTCTTCTATGCCCGGAAGCGATATGCTTATTTTATATTCGTTCTCTTCACTGTCCAGATCTACGGTCGTATAAAGCGTGGTGACAGTCAGCTCGGCAGTGCCGGAAGCGTTTTCAGCCGCCCCGAGCGTGACCGAGATGATATCGCCGCCGCCCTCAAACGTCACATCGTTCAGTGCAAAGGCTTTGAATTCACCGGGATCATCCTCATAAGAGCTCATATACGCGCTCTCATAAAGTGTTCCCGTCTCAACACCGCCTACCAGGATCTTATCCTCGGGATAAGTGATCCGAACTTCAGCGCCGTTTGCCGCGGTATCCGCGGGCAGACTGAATCGGATCGTTATCCGGTCATCGGCGGACGCGAGCTTGCTCTTGTCATAGCTCACGGCTATAGGCTCTGCAGCTGCCTGTTCGGCGCGGACCGGATTTTGGACAGAGCACAGAATTACCGCCGCAAGAGCAAGCGCCGCGAAATTCTTTACTTTTATCATTTATCGTTCCTTTCCGCTCCGCCCCGAGCTTTATCAATACGCGTATTCTATATGAGCACCCGTGAACGGGATCATTCCGTCAAGCGAGTTCCATACGAACACCCTGCACTCCTCGTTTGCCGTGTCAGCGTCTACTGTCACCGGCTCTGCCGCATCGCTTGAAACTATGCTCATCGATACCGGTATGCCGTCCTCGTAGAGTGCGATTATTACCGTCTGCGGCACTGCCGATCCGCGCAGATCATTTATATCCACCGTATAGGAAGCATCTGCCCTTGTGACTGTGATCTCTATCCCAACATACTGAACATACAGAGCTTCCGCCATTGCAAGCGTGTCATAATTCTCAACATCCGCTCTCATCGCTTCGTTCAAAGCATCATACGCGGCTCTTGCTGCGTCTATAAGCTCTTTCTTTTCAACCGCATTGTCGGCAGTTACAGCGCCAATGGCGCTTATCGAAGCTTCAACGGAATTGATCTGTGCCTCAAGAGCCGCAAAGCTTTCAAGGAACGCTTCCGCGCTTACACCCTCATTCAACACTACAGCCGACTTCTGGCTCTCGGTAAGAGCTCTGTAAGCCTCAGCAGCCGCCTTGGCATCAGCATAATTGTCTGCCGCTGCGGTAACAACCGCATTGACAGCCGACGCCGCATCCTCTACCTGCTTTGTAAGAGCAGCGACCGTCTCTTCGGCAGCCGTCAGCTTGTCGTAATTTGTCACATTAGCCTTTGCAGCGTCAGTGAGCGAGCCATACATTGCTCGTGCCGCCTCCACTGCTGCCTTTGAGTCAACGTATGTCTCGGCTGTCGGAGCAAGCGCTTCTATCGCCTCTATTACCGCAGCCACATTGCCGAATGCGGCAGCCGCCGCAAGAAGCTTTTCATAATTATTTACGAGAGGTTTCTGATCATCTGTAAGAGCGTCATACGCATCCTTTGCAGCATTGTATGCAGCAAGCGCGTCGTTATAATTCTCGTCCGTTATTTCCTCGGGGATCGCGTTTATAAGAGTCTCAACGTTTTCTACAGCCTCAGATACAGCATTTCCGTATACCGTTATATCCTTGTTCGCGCTGCTCATAAGCGGAAGTGCCGCGATATCCTCAAAGCTCAGCTGAGCCGTGCCCTCCGCGTTTTCCGCGGGCTTCAAGTCGAATGAAAACAGTTCTGTATCTCCGCTCAGCGTCTTTGTATTATCTGTGCACACGAGCACAAATCTTATATTTCCGTCTTCCATGAGCCTTGCAGTGCTCGTTATACCGTTCGAATTTACGGCTTCGTTTATTTTTATCGAATCCGCAACATAGCGAAGCATGCTGTTATCATATTTAACGTCGAACTGTATTCCCTGCTGCGCCTCCATGCTGCCCGCCTTTACCGACACATGCATCACATCGCTTGCAGTGAGCGTGTCATTGTCACACTCAAATGAGAGCACTCCGGTCCCGGCTATATTGACCTGCGGCATCGTGAACACCATATTATCGGGTGACGAAATAAAATTTGATGCGGTGACTGTTGCATCCCCCACACTGATCACCTTAAACGTCGCTGTGGCAACAGTCCCGCTTATATCAACAGGCTGTGCGTCTGATGATACCCAAACATAATTGACCTTGGTATTGTCCTGACCGTTTACAGCTACTCCGCCCAGTCCTTCGTTTGCAAACTCACCGCCAACAAATTCAAGAACAGACGGATCAAAATCAAGATCGAACTGCATAGCATTAAACGCTGCCGTCTCGGATGCGGATATCGTATATGTCACGGTATCTCCGACCGATGGAGTCGGATTATCGACCGCAGCCTCAAGCTCATGTGTCGGAGCCTGAGCCTCCGTGACTGTTATCTTATCCGGGAAAACAGATACCATAGCTGTACGGTCTAATACATTTGCAACATAACTGTTCGCGGGATCAAAGTCAAAAAGACTGCTGTAATCGCCCGGCTCCGCGTCAGCCTTTACACGGAATTCCACCGTAAAAAACTCTGTGTCCGTTATATTATAATCATTGTCAAATCCTACAACAGCGGTCACCTGTCCGCGCTGAGTTTCGTCGTCGATGTCCACTACTTTATTCGTGACGAACGGGAACTGAGAATATTCAAAATTCATCAGATCTCCCTCTTCGTACGTTACATATTCAAGGACCTCGGGATCGTAATACAATCTGTAATATGCCGCATTCACGTTTTCGGCACCGTCGACCTTGACTGTAACTGTGATATTTTCACCCTGCGCAGCAGTGGTCTTATCGGCGCTTACCGAAGCGGTCACTTCGTTCGCCGCAAATGCCGGCGTAAAGTTTGCCGCGAGACATGCCGCGGCAAACAGTGCTGTTATTCTTTTCTTCATGCTGTTCTCCTTTCCATTCGGAGCGTCAGCTCCGGAATTATGGTAATACAGGCTGTGAATGGATCACTCACAGCCTGCAAATTCAGGTCCTGAACTTATCAATCCCAGTTGGCAACTATTTCGATAAGATCGAATACATTTACGCTTCCGTCTCCGTTAACATCACATGCCGCTGTCTGAGCATCTGTGTAACCGTCGCCTCTGCCAAGGATCATCTGGAGAACCATATTAAAGTCTATAGTATTTACAACTCCGTCGCCGTCAACATCCTGTGAAGGTCTTGTAAGCTCCGCGATCTTCTCTTCAGCCGCTGTGAGCTTATCCTCGTCCGTCACATAGAGCTTAGCTGTATCGTTAAGAGCGTTGAATGCCTCTCTCGCCGCTTCAGCCTTAGTCTTTGCATCCTCAACGTTTTCAGCTGTTATCTCATCGGCTGCCGGAACAGCGTCGATAAGAGCATTTACAGCATTAGCCGCCTCTATAGCTTCCTGTACCGAATCAAATGCCGCATATGCCTTTTCAGCCTCAACAAGCACCGCATAATTTGATACCATGAGCTGCTGCTCTGACGTAAGAGCATCGTATGAATCTCTTGCCGCAATTATAGCTGCGCCGGAATTCTCCGTAACTGTGCCTATAGCGTTTATAAGACCTACAGTCTCTACTACCGGACCAAGCTTTTCGAGATCAGATGCGAGCTGTTCAAGCTTCGTCTCAACTGCAGTGCTTGCAAGCATAGGCGATTGCTCTGTTCCGAGGTTCGGATACTTAGCGTCAAGAGCGTCCATCTTAGCCTTTGCTCCGTCATAAGCAGCCTTTGCCGCATCATAATTTTCAACGGTCACAGCACCGTTATACTGATTGTATATTGCAAGATTTTCTGTATTGATCACCGCAGCTTCAGCCTGAGCTGCCGCTACCGAGTCATAACGTGCCTTTTTGCTGTCAAGCATTTCTTTCGAGCTGGAAACTGCATTCTGCTGCTCTGCAGTAAATCCGTTATAGCTTTCCGCAAGTGCATTGTAAGCGTTTATAAATGCTGTCATAGCTTCCGCGTTTGTTGTGTAATCTACCTCCGCAAGATCTGATACGTCAGCTATAAATGTATCATAGCCCGATGCCGGATACGACTGCATAAGATGCGTGTAGAGCACGTACTGCTGTACATATTTTACCGAATCGGCGTGATTTGCAGTTATATCGTCATAGATACCCGCAGCCTCATCAAGCGCTTTCTTAAGCGCCTCTGTATCTACAGGATCGGAATCGTTTATTGCCTTTGCCTCTAATACCTTGGTATCGAAGTCATATGCGGGCTTTATGATATCACATGTTGTGTTTATAGCTGCAAGCTTGGTTGTCTCGTTTCCGAAGCTGGACGCTATGATATCGAGCTTAGCCTGCGCTGCCGTCTTCTCTGCCTCGTCCGCATCCTCCGACGCGATTGTCTCATTAAGACCGTCCACATAAGCGTTCACAGCATCTATCTTCGCAGCATAATCTTTATAGAGAGTTGTCGATGTTATATTCGGTATAGCGTTTACAGCATTAGCATAATTATCCGCCGTATCCTGCATATATGTTATCTGTGTCGCTTTGTCTGTAAAGAAGCCGCTTATAACGCTGTTTACATTCTCCTGTATAACGTCTATCGACTCGTCATACTGAGCCTTAAGCGTGCTGAACTCGGATGCGTCATTTACATACCACAGATTCTCCGTCTCATTATAAGCAAGGCTTATATCGAGAGCATTTGCGCTTTCGATTATGCTCCATGCGCTCTTCCACTGGTCGAGAGAAGAATCAACAAATGCGAGCATCGAATCCGAGCTTGACGGATAGAGCTGTGTAAAGTAGTTGATCGTTTCAACGTCATCCTGATAGATGAAGTTCATGTTCTGCTTAGCAGTATTTACAGCGTTAACGAGTGAATCGTATGCCTCTCTGTCGGCATCGATCGAAGCCTCATCCGTATAAGGTGTGGTTGAAAGCTTGTTATAAAGCTCTTCGATAAGACCTGTCAGTCTGTCCACCTCAGCCTGAGCCGCAGCCTCTACCTCTTCTTTTGCAGCCTCTATAGCCATATCTTCATCAAACTCAGCCTTGAGCTTGCTTTCGATAAGCGTATCGAGCTTAGTGTACGCAGCCTCCACCGTATTGTTTACCCACGGTTCCTCATACTCTGCCTCAGGATCAAACCCATTCGTCTTGCCTGTTGCATTAGTATACTGTTTTTCAAATTCAGCCTTTGCGTTATCATATGCCTTCTTCGCCTCAGTTGCTGCATCGCGAACATTCTTTGTGTTCTTAGCTGCCTCTGAATTATTATCAGCTGATACCTTATCGCCGTCATACTCTACGAGTGATGTATCATAATAATCGATCGTATCCGGATAGAGCGAATCAAGAGTCTCTCTTATAGCGTCTTCGGTGTATTCATTGATCGTCTCGTAAGTCGCGCCCTGACCGCTATATATGAAATCGATCTCTGCCTGGATAGCGTTCGCATAAGCCAGACCCTTGCTTGCAAAGTCGTCTATTGCCTTCTTGTAGTTGAGAAGAACATTATACGTGTTCTCAATGTTTGTAAAGATATCCGATTTTGCTCCGTCATTTACGACCGGCTCACCGTCTTTATTAAGGCTTACGGTACCGTTTATCTTTTTGTTTACATCGTCATATGCCTTTGCAGCATTATAGAAATCATTCGTATAATCATCTATATCTGCTGCGGAATTGTATGTGAGCGATGCCGCATAGTCGAGACAATCCTGAGCCTTATCATCATAGATCGCCTGCATAGCGTTGATGTTCTCTTCCTCATAGCCCGCCATTGTTTCCTCATAGCCTGCGAGGATCTCACCGTACGCCTTATTGTCTGCGTTCATATCGGCATTATCAACATACTTCTTCGCATTTGTCTTCAAAGCATCATATCTGTAACGCGCTATCTTTACAGCTGATACCCATTCAATATTATTGCCAGCTTCTAAATCTTCTATTTTATCTATCGCATCTCTTGCCGCAGCCGTTATAGCCTCTGCCGTTTCCGACATAAGCTCCTCTGCCAATCCGATATACTCGATCGCCGCTTCATAATTTGCCTTGAGCTCTTCCGATGCGATGCTGTCAAAATCGCTTCCCGTTACCGCTTCGGCAGCCTGATACTTATCCATTGCTGTGTAGTAGAGATCTGCGATGTTCTCGTATGAATCTGCCGAGATACCTGTCTTATCGATCTCTGCCTTCAATGCATCCGATGCCGCTATGAAGTCTTCAACGAGCGCATACTTGTCGAATGCCGAACGCCATGTCTCATATGTTGTATATGAGTTATCTGTCTTGTCTGCCTCAGCCTTTACTTCGTCTTTGTATTCACTTGCGTTTACCGACTCATAGAGACTCGATATACCCTCTGCGAATACTGCGGCGTACTTATCGTCATATGTAGCGTCCGCAGCTGTGTAAACAGCCTTTGCTTCATTGAACATCGTTACGAAATCAGCCGCTGTCTTAGGAATGAATGTTCCGTCAACGTCATTCTTTATCGTCTCATAGATCGATGCGAGCTTATCGCCGTCATACGGATTCATCTGATCCTTTACCGACTGCGGAAGACTGTCATATAAACCTGCAAGCTCATTGACGTCTTCGATCTGTGACGAATAAACGAGGTAATTATCCTGTGTTATCTTCGACGTATCGTTTGCTGTATCCCATACAAGAGCTATAGCGTCGTTGTACTTCTTTATAGTCTCATTGTCGTGATTTACAAGTATGTCGTTGAGCATGCTGAGCTTGCTGTAGTTTACAGCTCCGACGAACTTCTGCGCTGTTGTAGATGTGAGAGCTTCATATTCATCCTGAACAGACTCTATCGCATCTCTTGAATCGTTTGCCTTTGTATATTTCTCATCTTCCGGAGCGTCATTTACAGCATCATAAACGCTGTCGAGCTTATCCTCTATGCTCTTAACGACATTCCAGCCCTTGAGGCTCTCGGTAAGATCGAAATACTCGGCTCTGCACTTGTCATTTATGATCGTTTCCGCATTAAGTCCGGTCAATTCATCATTGACAGCGCTTATTGCGTTATAATAGTCTTCATCAAACACAAGCTCTTCTTTATCCTCAACTACAACCGTCTTCAATACCTTTGTTGTATCGATAACAGTATTCTGAAGAAGATACTGTGCTCTCACGTTGTCTCCGTGATCATCTTCCTTTGATTTATAGCCAAAGCTTACATCGGAGATCGTTACCGGCGTCTCCTTATCTGCCGCGCTTGCAACAGCATAGATATACTTATCATCGCCTGGTGCCTTCGATATAGAAGCTGTGCCCGTTGTCGCTCCCTCAGCGATAGCTGCCGTTCCGATTTTTGCGGATGCGTCAAAGTTCGTGCCGCTGCCGAAATCAGCTACCTTTGTATCCACAGCATAGATATCAACAGTCGTCGCATCTCCTGCCGCCGCAGCTGTAACATTTACCTTGTTAAGATCAGTGCCGTTGAGGCGTCCGAGATAGTATCTTGTGCCCGCAGCGTTCTGTACATCAGCATCTACCGTGTACTCAACCGACTCCTTTGTCTTATAAACTAGTGAAAGCTCGCCGTATGAACCCGGCTCCACCTTATCAGCACCCTTTACCCACATGAGGAGTGTGCCGTCAAACATTTCCGCCGCTTTCGTTGTGTCTATCGGAACTTCAATGACGCCGTCAGCCGCGATCTCAAAATCGCCCTGATTTCCGTCTGCAGTCTCTACCGTTACATACTTCTTCTTATCCTTTGTGCTGAAAGTCAGCTTTGCAAGATAACCCGAGCCCTCAGTGATTCCGAGACCTCTTTCCGTATCAGTGATATACTCCGCGCCAAAGCTTGACACGTCCTTATTTCCTACAGTGACCTGGTCATGATCAAGAACGTTGTTTTTGATATAGCTGCTTACCTCCTGACCCGAATAGAGATAAACTACACTGTTATCACCCGGTAGTGACTTTACCGGGATATTGATCGACTTAGGACCATAGCCGAGCTCATCCTGCATAGGTATGTTGCTGTAATGAACAGCTGCATCCTTGTTTGCAGTCATGCCCGAAAGTCCGCCCGAATACGACCAGTCACCGAAACCGAAGTCGATGTTGTTCGTAAGCGTAGTCGATGTGCCCGACTCGGATGTAAATTCAGCCTTTACAGTCACATCGGACAGCATTACAGGATTCTGCTCAAAACTTTCCTTTTTAGGACCAGTGGTTGTTCCTGCAGTGATCATAAATGTATCAACACTATCTGCTGCGGCATCTATCGGAAGTGAATCCTTTCTCTCCGTGACAGTATTTCCGCCTGATGTGACCTTAATATTTTGTGTTCTTGTCTGCAGATCAATATCAATCGTAACAGTTGCATCGGTATTGTGTATTGATGAAATATTTGCCTCGCCTGTGCCGTCAAGAACTATTGCCCCATCATCATCGTATTTTCCAACTGCACTCCAGACTCCGTTGTTAACCGGCAATCCCATGTTACTTGTTGTTGAGAAAGCGCCCGTATCTACAAGATCTGCATCTGCAACCGAGAACATTACTCTGCCCGTTGGATCAATTTTAACATCAAAGCTAACTTCGACCTTGGTGGCTCCATCCGTGTACTGAGATATATCATAAGTCTTATATGCCTTAGGACTTCGTCCCGGTATTCTTGCTGATACTGGATAGTAACTGCCACTCTTAGAACCGACCTTAATATAAGTACCTTCTGTTGGTCCTTCAGACGCAGCCGTGCCTAAATCCAATGTGTTTGTAGTCGTTGCCGCCCCGGCGGTTATAGGCACCAGCCCTCCGGCAATGACCACAGAGACTGCCGTCAAAGTCGCCGTCAGCCTTTTCAAAGGTTTATTTTTCATGGTTTTTCCCTTCTCCTTTATTCAGTATTGTATTTTTATTATACCCCCCCCCCTATAGCAAAAGTCAATTGTTAAAATGCACAAAATTAACCTTCTTTTTTGTTAAAGTTTTTCTGTAAGGCTATTATCTTACTGCACGTACCGCTCTGAATGTGCATTTTAACGTAAAAAAGCCGTCGGCTGTTTTGCATATCAAAACGCCGAACGACCTTTAGATTATATTATATCTTTTTTACCTCTTTACCGCCGCGATTATTATCATCATCGGTCTGCGCATTTCATCCATCATGCCCGGGATATCCATCATCTCCTCGGGAGGCTGCGGCTCTACAACGCTCCGTATCTCAAATCCGTTCTCGATCAGGGTATTTATGTACGTTGTTACCGTCCTGTGATACTTTGTTACCTTCTCTCCGAGAAATATCGCCTCACGCCGGCCCTCGTAGTAGTAATTATCAACAGGGAAATGCAGTATGTTCCCGTCCTCATCATAATACCAGTCCTGACTTCCGTACGCTGTAAATACCGGATGCTCCGCAGAAAACACGAGATCTCCGCCCCTTTTAAGCCACCGTCTTATATTTTTCACAAGCTCGCCGAAATCCCTCACATAATGAAACGCCAGCGAGCTTATTACAGCGTCAAAGCTGCCTTCCTCAAAGCTCAGGTCCTCCATAGCCGCGCATCTGTACTCTATAACAGTATCGCTGTTTATCTCCTTTGCCTTCGCAAGCATCTTATGCGAAATATCGATACCCGTAACACCCTCTGCTCCGTTTTCGGCGGCGTACTTGCAGTGCCAGCCGTAGCCGCAGCCGAGATCGAGCACTGTCTTTCCCTTGAGATCGGGCATCAGCTTTCGCAGCTCATGCCATTCTCCCGCTCCCGAAAGTCCCTTTTTTGAGCGCTCCATCTCAGCATATTTTTTAAAAAATTCCTCGTTGTCGTATTTGTTTTCCTTCATCCTAATACCTCCGTGTACCATAAAAGCCGTGCGGCTCAGCTGCCGCACGGCAAAAATTTATTGAAGCAAAAATCGTGCCCTTTCCCGAACAAGAGTCTCCAACGTCTCCAGTCTGTCCTTTGGCAGATTATAACGTCCATGCCTTTTGAATCGAAACTCTAACAGTCTTCTGAGCCCTTCCCTATGCCGTGCAGAAAGCACCGCTTTCGCAGTTCCGATAAAATCATCATATACGCACGGATAAAGCGTGCTTATATACAAATCAAGATCGCTTTTGGAGCATAGATCATCCTCAGCGGCATAGTTCAGAAGCGAATTGCCGTGATCAAAAAGCGGCGCAGGCAAGGATATCTCATTTGTTTTATTATCTATCAGAAATCCGAAATTCCCGAAATGTCTGTCTGTATTCAGGATGACGGCGTCCAGCACCAGCATATCATCAAGAGCATCGGTATATTTTTCCCCGAGCGCGCAATAATATTTCCTTACAGCCTCCATCCCTCCGGATGTCACAAGCCGTCCGACAGGCATAAAAGAATATTCCTTGCTTGTAAAAAGTCCGCAGACCGAGCAGAGAGCCCCCTTCCATCTCGACAATGTATACTTTACCGCATCTATTCCCATAGCCTCGGCTATCTGCGATGCATAAAATTCGGCATACGGCTCGTTTCCCGTATTTGACGCTCCGCTCGTTCCGCCTTTATAAAGATATATGCTGCCATTGATCCTGCGCCAGCACTTGGGAAGCATTCCATTCGTTGTGAATTCCGGACTGGATGCCAGCGATGATCTCACCGCGCTGCCGTACCCTGTGAAAGCTATCAGCGCTAATCTTCGGCTGAAACGGTTATCATACAGGTTATACTCCGCAAAGCTGCCGCTAAAGCCTTCTTCCGTTACCCAGTAACAATCATTAAGCGACAGTCCCTTTGATACTTTTATTATATCCATAGGCCTGTTTAGGCTCAGCCCGGATTTGCTGAGAATTCTGTTCACATACGCCCTGTTTTTGGGTATTGATCTGTTTTTGAGCCATTTCCGCACACTCTCACCCGAAAGCTCCAGATCAAGCGGAAGCAGCTTTGTATTCTCCTCATCTATCCACAAAATCTCGATCTCCGGAATACTTGTGTTCTCTTCGGCACTAAACCTCATAAGCGGCGTGTCAAAATGTCTCAGTTCGTAATTCATGCTCCTTATTCCTCGTCAAACAGTGCCTTTGCGAATGCTGCGGGATCGAACAGCTGCAGATCGTCTACCGCCTCTCCCACACCTATGAATTTCACAGGTATCGACTGCTCCTTTGCGATCGAAATAACTATCCCGCCCTTTGCGGTCCCGTCAAGCTTTGTGAGAACTATTCCCGTTATATCCGATACCTCCGAGAAAAGCTTCGCCTGGCTCACAGCGTTCTGACCTGTTGTAGCGTCAAGCACCAAAAGATTTTCACGCGACGCACCCGGAAGCTCACGGCTTATTACTCTGTTTATCTTTTCAAGCTCCGCCATGAGATTCTTCTTATTATGAAGTCTTCCTGCTGTATCGCAGATAAGTATATCGGTGCCGCGCGCCTTTGCCGCCGCACATGCGTCAAACACTACCGATGCCGGGTCGCTGCCCTCCTGATGCTTTATTATGTCGCAGCCGCTGCGCTGTGCCCATATATCGAGCTGGTCTATCGCGGCTGCCCTGAACGTATCAGCGGCGGCGAGCAGCACATTCTTTCCCTGCGACTTATAAAACGATGCCATCTTGCCGATGCTCGTTGTCTTCCCCACACCGTTTACGCCTATTACCAGTATTACAGACGGTCGTGTTTCAAGCTTCATCTCGGAATCCAGCTCGCAGAGCGCGTCGGCGATCACCGCCTGCAGCTCCTTTTTGACCTGATTGCCGTCCGTTATATGCTTCTTCTTTACCCTGTCGCGAAGCTCGTCTATGAGCGCCACAGATGTCTCCATTCCGAGATCAGCCATTATGAGCGCCTCCTCGAGGTTTTCAAAAAGCTCCTCGTCCACCTTCACAAATACGCTGAACACCGAGTTCACCTGCTCAGCTATGGCGTTGCTGGTCTTTTTTAAGCCCGCCTTGAGTTTATCGAACAGACCCATTTGTTATCTCTCCTTTCAGTTGCCGACCTCAATTCACAAGCTCGTCCGAAACGTCGTCTATCTTTAGTGACAAAAGCTTGGACACTCCCGATTCCTGCATGGTAACACCGTAAAGGATCGAAGCCGCCTCCATCGTGCCGCGGCGGTGAGTTATAACTATGAATTGTGTACGGTCTGTGTAGTTTTTGAGATATGTGGCAAATCTTGACACATTCACGTCATCAAGCGCCGCATCTATCTCATCCAGTATACAGAACGGGGGCGGCTTTACCCTAAGTATCGCAAACAGCAGCGCTATCGCTATAAACGACTTCTCGCCTCCGGAATACAGGTTTATGTTCTGCTTTCCCTTTCCGGGCAGCTGTACCTCTATCTCTATACCGCTCGTCAGTATATTCTGATCATCCGAGAGCCTCAGCTCACCGCTTCCTCCGCCGAACAGCTCTGTGAACACCTCTTTGAACGCCTTGTTGATCTCCTTGAACTGCTCGCTGAAATGCTCCTTTATAAGCTCCTCCATAGAGCTTATTATCTCTGTAAGGTCGTTTCTCGATTTTTCAAGATCCACCTTCTGCCCAGTCATGAACTCATATCTTTCCTTTACATTCTTGTATTCCTCTATAGAGTCCATATTCACGCTGCCAAGCGCCTTTATCTTTTTCTTAAGCGATGCCAGCTGCTCCGACGCCTCGCTCATATTTTCTATCTCACGGCGCTGCTCACTGAGATCGTTGTACGAGAGCTCATAATCATCCCAGATACGGCTCAGAGTATTATCGCGGTCCGTTTCCAGTCTCACGCACCTGTTCTCGATCCTTGAGATCTCACGCTGCAGCTCTATTATCCTGTTCGTGATGTCCTTGTTCGCTCCGCGCGACCGGCTCATCTTATCGGTTATCATCCGTTTCTTTTCGTCTATTTCACCAAGGCGCGACTTTATCTTCTCCGAAAGCTCCCTTGACGATTCAAGCACCGCAGTTTTTTCCTCAATGCTCTTTTCGTACTCGGAATTGAGCCTCAAAAGCTCCTCCGCCTCAGCTGCGCGCCGCGCGGTCTCATCCTTTGAGCCGTTTATCTCAGCATACGCCGACGAGATCGACTGCCTCATCACAGCTATACTGCTTCTCAGCTCAGTCATCTCCGAGGCTATCTCATCAGCCTGCGCATCCGACTCGCTGCGTTTCTCCAACATCTCGCTGCGCTTCTCGGTAACCGACTCTATCTCCTTTTCGAGCTCGGTATTCTTTGTCTTTAATGACGACACACCGGCTATGAGCTTTGCGACCTCGTCAGCCGTTTCTTTAAGCTGCTCCTCTATCTGCGCCAGCTCCGCCTCATAAGATGTGCTCTCGCTCCGCTCAAGAGACTCCACGAGCATCTTCTTCGTATTTTCCAGCCTTAACAGCTCATCCTCATATTCTCGCACCAACGGCACAAACGAGCCAAGCTGATTTTCCGCAAGCGACAGATCGCCTTCGGCGCCCTTTCCCTCCTCGGTAAGTGCCTTTATACTCCGGGCAAGCTCCGCCGTCTCGGAAGTAAGCTCCTTTATCTCAGCCGCTCTTGAAAGAAATCCGCTCTGCTTGTTCACCGAGCCGCCCGACATTGAGCCGCCAGCATTCAGAACGTCTCCGTCGAGAGTTACGGTCTTGAACCTGTAGCCGAATTTTCTGCTCAGTGCTATGGCGTTATCAATATTATCAACGACCACCACTCTGCCAAGAAGCGACGCGAATATGCCGTCATAACGCCTGTCATGCTTTACAAGCTGTGACGCGATGCCTATGAAGCCCTGCGACTTTGATACCTCAGCCGTGTTTTCGAGTCCTCTGCCCTTCACCGACGACACCGGAAGGAACGTAGCTCTGCCGCCACGAGTTTTTCTCAGGTACGCTATCGCCGCCTTTGCATCCTGCTCCGACTCCACGATTATATTCTGCAGTGCGCCGCCAAGCGCCGTTTCTATGGCGAGCACATACCGCCTGTCAACGTCCGCAAGCCCGGACACCGTACCATACATAGATATGCCCTTGAGCTCCTTTGCGGTGAGCACTGCCTTTACGCTTTTTGCGTATCCGGCATAATCGTTCTCCAGCCCTTCCAGTATCCTCTTTTTTGAAAGCTTCGAATCGTACTCCACACGCATTGACGAAAGCGAGCTCCTTATCTCGCCGAGGCGCTCCGACGCGGCTTTTCTGCTGCTTTCAAGCCCTTCGACCGTCTCTTTCAGCTCTTTAAGCTTTGCACGCTTTTTTTCCGTCTCCGCCTCCGCTTCGGCTATCTGCGCCTTAGTTTTTTCGATCCCCTCTTTATGGCTGCTTATCTCGGCATTTACCGCCGCGCGCCTGTCCAAAAAGCTCGCCCTTAGGTTTTCTATACCGTTTGCGCGCTCGCGAAGCGATGACATCTCGTTCTCACGCGCAAAAAACTCGCTTCTCAGATCTGCGATACGTTCATCTATCCCGCCGAGGTTCGCCTCGTACTCCCCCGATGCGCTGCGCGCCCCGGAAAGCCGCGACTCAAGCTCCGAAAGCTCTGAGCTCTTTTTCTCGATCTCAGCCTCGGTCTCCTTTATAGCTCGTACTCTTTCATCGTTTTTGTTTTTTATTTCCTCTGTCTCGCGCCTTATCCTGTCTATATTCGCATTATTGTTCTTTATATTGTTTCTGTACAAGCTTATGTCGTTTGACGCGGCGGATATCCTTGCCTCGTTATCCGAAAGTCTTGCATTTGCTTCATTCTTTTCCTCATCGCTGCGCCTGCTCTCTTCGTAAAGCTCATTCATAAGACGCTCGTTTTCCGTTTCGCGCGACTTCACATCCTCAAGCTCCTGCTCCGTATCGGAAAGCAGCTTTTTCGTTCTTTCGGTCTCCGCCTTATTCTTATCGAGCGACACGGCGCAGAGATCGATATCGAGCTGCTTCATATCGCCGTAGAGCACGAGATACTTTCTCGCTTTTTCCGACTGCCTTTCAAGCGGACCTATACGGCTCTCAAGCTCGGATGCCATATCGCCGATCCTCACAAGATTCTCGTCCACATGCGCCAGCTTCTTTATCGCTTCTTCTTTCCTGTACTTGTATTTTGAAACTCCGGCAGCTTCCTCGAAAATGCTTCTTCTGTCCTCTGCCTTTGTCGAAAGTATCTGCGAAACGTTGCCCTGACCGATCATGGAATATCCGTCTCTGCCGAGCCCTGTATCCATGAACAGCTCATGCACATCCTTTAAGCGGCAGTTTGAATTGTTTATCCTGTAAACGCTCTCGCCGCTTCTGAAAAGCCTTCTTGTTACAACTACCTCGTCAAATTCCACATTGAAATCATGATTTGAATTATCCAGCACAAGACTGACCTCGGCATAGTTTACACCCTTGCGCGTCTGTGTTCCAGTAAATATTACGTCCTGCATGTTTGAGCCGCGAAGCGATTTCGCACTTGTTTCACCGATAACCCATCGGATCGCATCGGAAATATTGCTCTTTCCGCTTCCGTTCGGTCCCACGACAGCCGTCGTACCGTCCATGAAATCAAGCACTGTTTTATCGGCAAATGATTTAAAGCCCTGCAGCTCAAGCCGTTTCAGCAGCAACGGCACGCACCTCCCTCTTTTTGAGACCGCTGTCTCCCTTTATCGATATCTTATGCCCATATAAGCGCATAAGCCGCGTTATATTTCTTCTTCCGTTACCGACAGCCTTCGAGATCTCCCTCGGATTTACATAGACGATAACATCGGATTCCATCTCCTCCAGCTCACGTATTATCATATCGTAATATATCTCGCCCTCCACAAGCTCGCCGAATGCACTGTGGAACGGTCCCGCAACGACCGAGGCATGCTCGTTTATCTCCTCAGTCGGCTGAAGACCCATGCGTATGACCTCTATTCCGGCTCTCTCGAAGATCAGCAAAAGCTCCTTTGCTAGCGACACAGCCTCGTCAAGTGTCTGAGGTGTGTATTCGCCGCTTTGATACATCTTTTCGAGATATGTTCCCTTTATCGTCAAGGTCGGATATATCCTTACGCACACCGGCTCAAGCTCCGCTATGCGTCTTGCTGTGTACAAAGACCGCTCCCGCGTGTCGCCGGGCAGTCCGGTCATCATCTGAAGCCCCAGTCCGAAACCGTAAGCCTTTATAAGCCTTGACGCCTCGACTACCTGCTCAGCGCTGTGACCGCGGTTCGACTTTTTTAAGACCTCCCCGCACATCGACTGCACTCCGAGCTCTATCGTCGTTACACCGTGATTTTTTAAATTTGTAAGTATCTCATCATCGATATAATCCGGTCTTGTCGAAAGTCTTATCCCCTTTATCCTGCCGGAGCTTATATACGGCTTCACTCTCTCCATAAGAGCCGTCTGCTCCTCTATCGGGATACCTGTAAAGCTTCCTCCGAAAAATGCCGTCTCTATGTCGGCGCCGCTTTCGGGAAGTGTTTTAAGATAGCTCTCAATGGTATCCGTTACGTCGTCCGGCGTGACCTCCTTTATGCTCCCCGTTATCCTGTTCTGATTGCAGAATACACAGTCGAAAGGACATCCCTTGTGCGGCACGAATATCGGTATATTATATTTTCTTTGCATCTTTCAATTCCGCCAATGCCGCTTTTGCCGCCGCCTGCTCAGCTTCCTTCTTGCTGTGCCCTACGCCGGTATGCTTCGGCTCTCCGTTTATTACCACCTTTACAGTGAACTGCTTGTTATGCTCCTTGCCTGTCTCCGACACCGTAACGTACGAAACTATCCCCTTACCGTTTTTCTGGACGATCTCCTGGAGCGTTGTTTTATAATCCGAATAATACTCGCCCGCGAGCACCTTTTCGATACGGTCGGTCATAAGTCCCAAAAGCCACTCCCTGGCCTTTTCTATCCCGCTGTCGAGGTATATCGCGGCAAGCACTGCCTCGAACGCATCAGATATTATAGACGGACGTCTTCTTCCTCCCGTCCTCTCCTCGCCTCTGCCCAGGAAAACCAATTCGTTCAGATGTATCTTCTCAGCCACCGATGCGAGCGACTGCTCACAGACAAGAGTTGCCCGGAATTTCGTGAGATCACCCTCGTCAACATCCTGCATCCGCTTAAAAATATAGTCGCTTATGATTATACTCAAGACCGAGTCTCCGAGAAATTCAAGTCTTTCATTGTCACGCGTATGATTTTCATTGGCATAGGAGCTGTGAGTCAGGGCTATTTTAAGCAATCCCTCATTCTTGAACTTATAACCAATCTTTTTTTCTGCCTCTGTCATTATATGACTCCTTTCACCCAAGACGCAATCGGAAAGCGTTTCGCTTTCCGAATAATTTACCTTTGTTCTCCCACGCAGACGCCGGGAACAAGACCTTGTTTCCCGCCTGCGCAAATACTGCGGAGCCTTACGCGCCGCAGCATTTCTTCAATCCTAAAAAGCCGGGCTGCTGCATTATGCCGCGGCAGCCCGGTCATGATCAATCGGTATACTTTTTAAATACTATGGAAGCATTGTGTCCGCCGAAGCCGAGTGAGTTCGACATTGCATATGTGACCTCCTGCTCCCTGCCCACATTCGGAACGATATCAAGATCGCATTCCGGATCCGGTGTTTCATAGTTTATCGTAGCGGGGATATAGCTGTCCTCTATCGCACGTGCACAGACTATAGCCTCTACTGCACCCGCAGCACCGAGCATATGTCCCGTCATCGACTTTGTCGAGCTTACCGCTACCTTATATGCAGCGTCACCGAATACCGACTTTATAGCCTGCGTCTCAAAGAGATCGTTGAGCTTTGTCGATGTTCCGTGCGCATTTATATACGTTATATCCTTAGGCTCAACTCCCGAATCCTTTATCGCGAGCTCCATAGCCTTTGCTCCGCCCTCACCGCCGGGGATCGGGCTCGTTATATGGTACGCGTCATCAGTTGCGCCGTAACCTGTCATCTCACAGATGATATGCGCGCCTCTCGCCTTTGCATGCTCAAGCTCCTCAAGGACGATGAACGCCGCGCCCTCGCTGAGCACAAAGCCGTCACGGTTAGCGTCGAACGGTCTTGACGCATGCTGGGGATCATCATTTCTGGTCGACATCGCCTTCATGTTACAGAAGCCCGCAAATGCCGTCGGAGCTACGGCAGCCTCGCAGCCGCCGGCGATTATAACGTCATTATCGCCGTACTGGATATGACGGAACGCCGTACCTATTGCATTCGTACTTGACGCACATGCCGTGACAACATTTTCATTTACACCGCGCGCATTGAACTTCATAGCTATCTGACAAGGCGCAATATTTCCTATCATCATCGGGATAAAGAACGGGCTGACCCTTCCCGGTCCCTTCTGGAGATAGTTGGTGTGCTGCTCCTCGAATGTCAGTATTCCGCCGATACCGGAGCCGGTTATTACACCGACACGCCACGGATCCTCTTTTTCCATGTCAAGACCCGAGTTCTCGACCGCCTCTGTAGCGGCGATCAGACCGAGCTGAGTAAATCTGTCCATCTTTCGCGCGTCTTTTTTATCGATATGATCCGTTATTTCAAGATCCTTTACCTCTCCGGCGATCTGAGTCTTGAACTGTGATACGTCAAACGATTTGACGACATCAATACCGTTCACACCCTTTTTGATGTTTTGCCAGAAGGTATCGGCATCATTACCGATAGGAGTTACCGCGCCCACTCCGGTCACTACAACTCTCTTCATTAGTCTTCCTCCCGTTAATTTATATATATTATCAATGGACTCACGCAAGACGGATACTCCCGTATCGCTGCTGCGTATCGTCCCGAATATCTCTTTTTAAAAAAGCCTGCCGCGAAGCGCGCATCTCTGCGCGCTGCCGCAGCGGCGCCTGTCCCGGAGGATGATCTCCTCCGAAACGGATCAGGATTACTGATGATCCTTAATATAGTTAACTGCGTCGCCGACTGTGCGGATCTTCTCAGCCTCCTCGTCAGGGATCTCAATATCAAACTCAGTCTCCAGACCCATGATAAGCTCCACGATGTCCAGTGAATCAGCGCCGAGATCATCTACAAACGATGCGTTAAGTGTTACCGCGCTCTCGTCAGCACCAAGCTGGTCAACGATGACGCTCTTTACTCTCTCAAATTCATCCATTCCGGGCACCTCCTTTCAATTGATGTCTGCGTTACGGCATTTCACCGCTCCGCATGTTTATATATTACTTTCCTGCAGGAAAATCATATATCGGTTTTACATTACGAGTCCGCCGTCTACGCAGATCACCTGACCGGTTATGTACGAGGACATATCCGACGCCAGAAATGCTACCGTGTCGGCAATATTGTCGACGGTGCCGAACTTTCCGAGCGGTATTGCGTCAAAATACTGCTGCTTTACCTCGTCCGAAAGCTTGTCGGTCATTGCCGAAGCTATAAAGCCCGGAGCAACAGCGTTGCAGCGGATACCCCTTGACGAGAACTCCTTTGCCGTCGTCTTTGTGAGACCTATAAGTCCCGCCTTAGATGCGCTGTAGTTGGCCTGTCCCGCATTTCCCATCACTCCGACTACCGACGCGATGTTTATGATCGAACCGCCCTTTGCCTTCATCATAGGACGCGCAACCGTCTTTATGCAGTGGAATGCTCCCTTGAGGTTTATGTCAAGGACGAGATCCCAATCCTCCTCGCTCATCCTGAGCATGAGCCCATCGCGTGTCACACCTGCGTTGTTTACGAATATATCTATCTTTCCGAATTCTTTTACCGCGCCGTCAACAAGGGCTTTTACATCGTCAATATTCCTTACGTCGCCCTTTATGCAGATCGCGCCGACACCCATAGCCTTTATCTCCTCACAGGTCGCGTCAGCGTCTGTCGACTGCGGTATATCGTTTATCACTATATTTGCTCCGAGCGAGGCGAGCTTTACAGCGATCGCCTTGCCTATCCCTCTGCCCGAGCCGGTTATAACAGCCGTTTTACCTTTAAGCATTTTAAAGCCTTCCTTTCCGTTACATTCCCAGCCCCGCAAGAGTCTTCTCAAGCGACGCCATGTCCTCTACGTTAAATACTTTTACAGTCTTGTCTATCTTCTTCATGAAGCCCGAAAGCGCTTTTCCCGGTCCGATCTCGATGAACGTATCCACGCCGTCGGCGATCATTCTTCTTATCGAGTCCTCCCAGAGCACCGAATGAGATACCTGCTCCTTCAGAAGCTCCTTGATCTCGCTCTTGTCCTTGATATAATCGGCGGTGACATTCGTTATTATCGGTATATTCATGTCGTATACCTCAACATTTTCAAGCTCCTTCGCAAGCTTTTCGCCCGCGCCTGTGAGCAGCGAGCAATGGAACGGCGCCGATACGTCAAGCATGAGCGCGCGCTTCGCACCCATCTCCTTTGCGATCTCGCAGCACTTCTTTACCGCCTCGACCTCACCTGAGACAACTATCTGCCCGGGGCAGTTGAAGTTCGCGCCTGTGCAGACGCCGTATTCCGAAGCCTGCTTTGCAGCCTCGCGCACCTGATCGGCATCAAGAGCGATTATGGCAGCCATAGCGCCCTTGCCCACAGGTACCTCCTCCTGCATATACTTTCCGCGCTTTTTAACGAGCTTTACCGCATCGGCAAACTTCATTGAACCGGATGCAACGTGAGCGGTGTATTCACCGAGGCTCAGTCCTGCCGCAACGTCCGCCTTTACGCCTTTTTCCTCAAGCACTCTCAGAGCCGCCGTGCTCATCGTTACGATGGTCGGCTGTGTGTTCTCGGTTATCATAAGAGTTTCTTTTGTGCCGTTAAAGATCATATCCTTTATATCGAAACCGAGTGCCTCCGACGCCTCCTCGAAAACCGCGTCGGCACACGCGAAATTCTCCGCAAGCTCTTTTCCCATGCCGGGAGCCTGCGCGCCCTGTCCGGCAAATAAAAATGCTGTTTTACCCATCTTATATATCCTTTCGCTCTCGACCGATCCACATGGATCAGACATCCATCTTTTCTTTTATACCGCTGAGCATCTCATCTATGCCAACAAAGTAACTTCTTATAATTTCGGCACACGGTTCGATCTTATGTACCATTGCCGCCGACTGCCCCGCCATGAGCGAGCCCATCTGAACGTCGCCCTCCTCAAACGCGCGTCTTAATCCGCCTACGCCGAGCTTTTCTATCTCCTCAAAAGGAGCGTTCTCCTTCTCGAGTTTCTGGTATTCCTTTGTGAGCTTATTCTTAAGCGCTCTTACCGGCGCGCCCGTTGAACGTCCCGTAACTACCGCGTCACGGTCCTTAGCCTTCAATACAGCGTTTTTGTAGTTCTCATGAGCTATACACTCGTCTGAGCATATGAATCTCGTTCCGACCTGTATTCCGTCAGCTCCCAGCGCAAACGCCGCAACTGCGCCCCGCGCATCGGCAATTCCGCCTGCCGCGACTACCGGTACCGATACCGCGTCGGCTATCTGCGGTATGAGACACATCGTTGTGATCTCACCTATGTGTCCGCCAGCCTCAGTGCCTTCTGCGATTATCGCATCCGCACCCATCTTTTCCATTCTCTGAGCCATTGCCACGCTCGCTATTACCGGCAGCACCTTTATTCCCGCCGCCTTGAGGCTCTCCATGTACTTGCCCGGATTGCCCGCGCCCGTTGCCACAACGGCAGGTTTCTCCTCGAGTATAACGTTCATGACCTCCTCGGCAAAGGGTGACATGAGCATAACGTTTACTCCAAACGGCTTATCCGTGAGCTCTCTGCACTTTCTGATCTGATCCCTTACCACATCGGCAGGCGCACCGCCCGCAGCGATAAGTCCGAGACCGCCCCCGTTAGACACCGCAGCCGCCAGTTCTGCCGTGGCTACCCATGCCATTCCGCCCTGTATCACAGGGAATTCGATACCGAGCAATTCACATAATCTGTTTTTCATTTTGAACCTCCTTAAATCCCGTCAGAACTCAAGCAGCACCGAGCCCCATGTGAGGCCGCCGCCGAAGCCTACCAGTATGATCTTGTCGCCTCTTTCGATAAGCCCTTCCTCTACCGCCTCGGCAAGCGCTACAGGTATGCATGACGCCGATGTGTTTCCGTATTTTTCAAGATGCATGAACACCTTGTCATCGCTTATGCCCATTCTCTTTACAGCGCTCTCAACTATCCTGTAATTGGCCTGATGCGGTATCACGAGCTTTACGTCGTCATACGTCATTCCCGCCTTCTCAAGCACTCTTGCCGACGAATCCGCCATCGCCTTTACGGCAAATTTCATGACCGCCTGACCTGCCATCCAGATCGTCTCCTTACGGCCGCTTATCCTCTTTTCTATCTCCTCCGGATCGTTCCTGAACGCGAGGCTGGTTATCGCCTTGCAGCCGGTGCCGTCCGCGCCGATCTCCGCTGCCAGAACTCCCGGATGCTCGTCGTCAGCCGTGAGCACCGCGGCTCCTGCCGCATCGCCGAATAGCACGCATGTGGCTCTGTCCTTATAGTCCACAGCCTTTGTGAGCGCATCGGCACATATCACAAGTATATTCTTATAGAATCCGGTCTTTATGAACTGATCCGCCATTACAACGCCTGTAACAAAGCTCGAACATGCCGTGTTATAATCAAGAGCAGCCGCGTTTACCGCGCCTATGTTATTCTGAACAACGCATGCGCATGATGGGGAGAAATAATCCGGGGTGACCGTCGCAAGGATTATGAGATCAATATCCTCCGGCTGCATGCCCGCATCCTCTATCGCCCGTTTTGCCGCGATCGTTGCCATATCGGTCGTGTATTCGTCATCCGCCGAAACGTGGCGCTCCTTGATACCGGTACGGCGTGTTATCCACTCGTCGTTTGTATCGACTATGCTTTCCATATACGCGTTATCATATACTTTCTCCGGGATGTACTTACCAACTCCGGCTATCCTTGTATTAGGCATTGTCATTCTCCTCCATCACATCATATTTAATCTTTTCCGCTATGCAGTTTATAACGTCCGTCGATACGAACCTTTCAGCCTGCCTTATGGCGCTGAACACCGCAAGAGCATCGGACGAGCCGTGCCCCTTTATAACGGGCCGTTTTGTGCCCAGCAGCGGCGCTCCGCCGTATTCGCGGTAATCCATCATCTTCTTGAAGTCCTTTACGCCGTCCATAACGAACAGCGCGCCGATCTTCGTCTTTAAATTCTTCGTAAATAGCTGCTTTACCATCGAGCCTATAACATGTCCCATACCCTCGACAGTCTTTAATATGACATTTCCGACAAAGCCGTCGCATACCATAACGTCAGCCGTGCCTTCCATAACGTCTCTGCCCTCGATATTTCCTATAAAATCAAACGGAGCCTTTTTCATTAACGGATATGTCTTTTTCGTGAGCTCATCGCCCTTTCCTTCCTCCTCACCGTTCGATATTATACCGACAGTCGGTGATGACAAGCCGTGGACGTTTTCCATATAGACGCTTCCCATTATGCCGAACTGGACAAGATTTTCCGGCTTGCAGTTTGTGTTTGCACCGGCATCTATCAGGATCTTCGGACCCTTTGCCGTGGGAAGTATCGTCGCAAGCGCCGGTCTTATTATACCCTTTATCCTGCCGACGATCAGCAATCCCGCGGAGAGCAGCGCTCCGGTGTTGCCCATCGAAAGCATGGCATCGCCCTCGCCTCTTTTGAGCATCCCTGCCGCCACAACGACCGATGCACCCTTTTTCTTGCGCACCGCCTTTGCAGGCTCCTCATGATTCGAGATAACCTCGGGCGCGTGAGCGATCGTTATCCGTTCTTTAGTATATTTGTACTTTGCAAGCTCTTTCTCTATAACAGGAGTATCCCCGACGAGCACGATATCTATTCCAAGCTCATCTACCGCCCGTGCCGCCGCCTCTACCGGCGCCTGCGGAGCATGGTCGCCTCCCATTGCGTCAATAATGATCTTCATTCAACATCTACCTCAATCTAAACAGTCATGAACCTCAAGGTTGAATTTACCGCGGAACACCTCGCGCATATCCGCGTTTATAAAAACGTGCACGATGTATTCCCTGTCCTTCTCCCGTATCACCTTCGACTTTGCAACAAGCTTGTCTCCGGCATGTACCTCGGACGTGTATTTAACATTCGCTATCTTCACAAGCGCCGCACGCGCATTGATGACGCTGAGCGCCAGATTTTCGGCAAACGCGTATATGCACTGACCCTTCACTATGTTCGTGCTCTTAAAGGTCATAGACGCGTCCGTTTCAAGCACCGATATGCCGTTTTCGTAAAGCTTCAGATCGAGAAGCTCCCCCTTTGCGGCACTTCCTCCTAGCTCGCTCTCGGCTGCCGATTTCACTCTTTCTCTGTACTCTGAGATCCCCAGCTCCGCGCGGTCGTTCCTTATAGTCGAAACGCTCACGCCGCACTTTTTCGCAAGCTCCTCATCCTTCAGGAAGGGATTCTCATCAAGCAACGATATAATAAAATCATGGCGCGTTTTCTTTATTGTACTGCGCATCCGCCTTCCCTCCTTGACGAAATTCCGCGAGATAGGGCTCCCGCCGTCGTTTATTGTTAGTACCTGCTACCAACTACTATAAAACAATTATAAACTATAAAGACGGATATTGCAAGATATTCTTAACGGTTTTCTCAAATACTGTTGTTTTAAACAAATACTTTAGATTTTTTTGGTTATTATCACGGTAATATACACAAGCTGAGCATCGCAGAATCGGTTCGAATGATCCATTTACCTTGGGGACGAAAGATACCTTCGTATCTCATCTTCCGTATCCTCAACCTCTTTTTCGAACTCCGCCGCGCTCACCCTCACCGCTCCTGCTCCCAGGATTATGAGCTGCTCAAGATTATCCGAGGTAGCTACACGCACCCTGTGCTTTCTGCCAAGCTCGTGCGTCACCTTTTCAATGTACATATCCGCCGTCTCCGCCTCCTTTGTGTAGACGACGGATATCCCGTGTATGTTCTCGACCTCGCCGGGATTCCCCTTGACCTTATAGGCGTCAAACACCAATATAAGCTCGCACTGGGTAAAGCCGCGGTAATTAGCCATCCTGTTTATAAGAAGCTCTCTTGCGAGATCAAGGCTTTCCTCCGCCGCTTTTTTGAGCTCATCCCATGCGAAAATGATATTATAACCGTCCACCAGCACGTAGAGCGGTCCCTGAGGCAGCGGTCTTGACTTATACTTTGGCTTTGCCGCCGCGCGCCTCACGACCGGTGATGAGCTGCTTCTTCTTTTGACAGGACCGTATGTCTTTTCGAATATGCGCATAAGCTCGTCATCGTCCGCTACCCGGCTTATATACTCCGAAACGCGCGTCTCACCGGTCTCCTCATCATTTTCACCCACACCATTTTCAACATGGGCATAGTCTCCGACCTCGTCCCATTTTACCAGAAAACCGGAGCCGTGCGCACAGAATACGGAATCTGCCGGATTCTCTATGTCGCCGTCGCAGTCGTATCCGATATCGGCTATCACCTCATCGGCATTATGACATTCCCGATAGCCGAGAAGCGTTGTGAAAAGTCTTCCCCTGCCGCGCGTATAATTTGTAAGCTCCGTATGATAGTCACGCATCTCCGACACCGGCACGCTTCCCGTCATAACCGATATTTCGCCCGCAGTGTGCGGCGCCTCAAACTCACCGCCCATATTTTTTATATCGGTCATAGCCCTTCCTATGTTCTCCTGCGGCACCTCGAGCCTGAATTTATACCACGGCTCAAGCAAGATGCTCTTTGCGGATCTCAGCCCCTGCCTTACCGCCCTGTATGTCGCCTGACGGAAATCGCCGCCCTCCGTATGCTTCTTATGCGCCCGCCCGGCTATAAGCGTTATCTTCATGTCGGTTATGGGCGAGCCGGTAAGCACACCGATATGTGTTTTTTCTTTAAGATGGGTCAGAACAAGTCTCTGCCAGTTTTTGTCGAGCATCCCTTCCGGACAGTCGGTCTCAAATATCAGCCCTTCGCCTCTTTGAAGCGGCTCAAGCATCAGATGCACCTCGGCATAATGACGGAGCGGCTCGAAATGACCGATCCCGACAACGGGCTCGGCTATAGTCTCCCTGTAGGATATGCTGCCGCGTCCAAACTCGACGCGCATCCCGAACCGTTCAAAAATTATGCGTCTGAGGACCTCTATCTGGACCTCACCCATGAGCTGGATGTGTATCTCCTTTAAGTGCTCGTTCCATATGATATGCAGCTGCGGCTCTTCCTCCTCGATCCTTCTGAGCTCGGACAGCGCCGTGTGCACGTCCGTCTTTCCGTCAAGCTCGACACGGTAGGTCAGCACAGGCTCAAGAACGGGTATGTCCGAATCCGGCTCACAGCCCAAGCCCTCTCCGGGATATGTCTTTGTAAGCCCGGAAACGGCACAAACCATCCCCGGCAGCGCCTCGTCGACCGACCGCGCCTTTTCTCCGGAATAGATACGTATCCTGTCCGCCTTTTCCGACCATTCCTCACCGCCTCGCTCCCTGCCGTCTATCCTGTCTCTTACGCGCAGCGAGCCGCCTGTGATCTTCATATGCGTGAGTCTTTTTCCCTGCTCATCCTCCGAGATCTTGAATACCTTCGCACCGAAAGTCTTAGGATAAACCTTCTTTAAGGTGTATCTGTCAAGCGCGTCAAGGAATTCGTCGATCCCTTCAAGCTTCAGCGCCGAACCGAAAAAGCACGGAAAAAGAGTCCTCGCAGATATCGCCTCCGAAAGAGCCTCGTCCGAAACGGAATCATCCGATAGCGCCTCCTCCATAAGGCGCTCAGAGCACAGCGCGCATTCCTCGGCAAAGCCATCGCTGTTCCTGCCGCCGAAATCGACACAGCCGTCACCCAGACGTTTTTTTAGCTCGTCCATCAGCTCCGCCTGCTCAAATGCCGATATATCCATCTTATTTACAAATACAAACGCCGGCACCTCATAGCGTTTAAGCAGCTCCCACAGCGTTTCCGTATGGCTCTGAACGCCGTCGGTACCGCTTATGACGAGCACAGCATAGTCGAGGACCTGGAGCGTCCGCTCCGCCTCGGTCGAAAAATCTATGTGACCCGGAGTGTCAAGCAGCGTTATTTCCGTTTCACCCGCCGTAAGCTCCGCCTGCTTTGAAAATATGGTTATGCCCTTTTCACGCTCGATCTCGTTGGTATCAAGAAAGGCATCGCCGTGATCCACCCTGCCGAGTCTCCGTATCTCGCCCGAGCGGAAAAGCATCGCCTCCGAGAGCGTCGTCTTTCCCGAGTCTACATGGGCGAGAATACCTATAACAAGTCGTTTCATTGTGCGATGATCAATCCTTTCCTTTGCCTTCCGTGTGATCTGCTGCCGTGTCAAAGCTCGAACAGACTCACCTGTGTCGATTCGGGCATCCCCTCTAAGCAGCCGCTGTTCTCAAGTATCTCAAGCACGCTTTTTGTAGCGCCTGTCCTCAGTCTCAGCTCCTCGATATTCCTAAACTCGCCCTTTTCACGCTCGTTCATTATCGCGATAGCCACATTCTCTCCGAGTCCCGGGAGCGCATTCAACGGCGGACGCAGTCCTTCGGGAGTTATCATAAATTTCGTCGCGTGCGACTCGTAGAGATCCACATCTGTAAATCCGAACCCACGCGAATACATCTCTATGCATATCTCAAGTATCGGAATGAGGTTGTCCTCCTTCGGCTGTGCCGTTCCGTCCTTCTTTCTTCTGTTTATTTCCGCAAGCGCTTCGCGCGCCACATCTATACCCCGCGCCATCAGCGAGGTGTCGAAATCATCCGCGCGCACCGTGAAATACGATGCGTAAAACGCCTCCGGATAATGCACCTTGAACCACGCGATACGGAACGCCATCGTAACATACGCCACAGCGTGCGCCTTCGGGAACATGTATTTTATCTTCTTGCACGAGTCTATATACCACTCAGGTACGTTCGCCGCCCGCATCGCTTCCTCGTCCTCGGGCTTTAATCCCTTTCCCTTACGGACGCTCTCCATTATTTTGAACGAGTGTCCCGCCTCGACTCCCGCGGCGATCAGATATATCATTATATCGTCACGCGCGCATATCGAATGCGACAGGTCACAGAGTCCTGCGCGGATGAGCTCCTGCGCGTTGCCGAGCCATACGTCCGTTCCGTGCGAAAGACCGGATATACGCACAAGCTCCGAGAACGTCTTTGGCTTCGTATCCTCAAGCATCTGTCTTACGAATTTCGTTCCGAACTCCGGTATCCCGTATGTCCCGAGCGGAGTACCTATATCCGCCCCCTCGGCAAGCTTTAACGCCTTGTTCGATGTGAACAGACTTATGGTCTCCTTGTCGTCGAGCGGTATCTTCTTCGCGTCCACCCCGGTCAGATCCTCAAGCATCCTTATGACGGTAGGATCGTCGTGCCCGAGCTCGTCGAGCTTCAATAGATTCGCATCTATCGAGTGATAGTCAAAATGCGTTGTAAATATAGTTGAATGCACGTCATCCGCCGGATGCTGGACAGGGCAGAATTCATGGATATTATTCGTGTACGGCACAACTATTATTCCGCCCGGATGCTGACCCGAGGTCCGTTTCACGCCCTCGCAGCCCTTCGCGAGCCGTTTCATCTCGGCATTGCGCATCGTTATGCCATGCTCCTCACAGTATTTTTTCACGTAACCGAACGCCGTCTTTTCAGCGACCGTGCCGATCGTTCCCGCTCTGAAAACGAACCCCTCGCCGAAAAACGTCTCTGTATATTTATGGATCACAGGCTGATATTCTCCCGAAAAGTTCAGGTCTATATCCGGCTCCTTGTCGCCGTTAAAGCCCAGGAACGTCTCAAACGGTATATCATGTCCGTCCTTCTTATACTGTGTACCGCATTTCGGGCACACCTTATCCGGCAGGTCACAGCCGGACTGACCTATATCGCTCGGGCAGAATTCTATATTCTTGCAGTTCGGACAGATGTAATGCGCCGGGAGCGAATTTACCTCTGTGATATCCGAGAGAAACGCCACAAATGACGATCCTACCGAGCCTCGTGAGCCGACAAGATAGCCGTCGCTCAAAGACTTTCTTACGAGCTCCTGAGCTATCCTGTACATTACCGAGAATCCGTTCGTTATGATGGAGTGCAGCTCCTTGTCGAGCCTCTCCTGCACCTCCTTCGGCAGCGGCGAGCCGTAGATCTCCTCGGCACGCCTTAAAGAGTCGTTCCTTATACCCTCCACCGCGCCTTCTACGACAGGCGGGCATTTTTTCTTCGGTATAGGACGCACATTGCCGACCATATCGGCTATTAGGTTCGTATTGGTCACAACCACCTCATACGCCTTTTCCTCGCCGAGATACGAGAACTCCTTAAGCATCTCATTCGTGGTGCGGAAATACAGCGGCGGCTGATCCTCGGCATCTTTAAATCCCTTGAAGCTCATGAGTATCTTCCTGTAATCGGCGCCCTCCATATCCAGAAAATGTACGTCGCAGGTGGCGCATACCGGTTTCCCCGTTTTTTCACCTATACGGACTATTATCCTGTTCAAGTCCCGCAGGTCATCGTCCGTGTTTATATCGGGATGCTTGTCGCTCCCCTTCATGTAAGCATTGTTGCCTATCGGCTGTATCTCCAAATAGTCGTAAAAATCCGCTATCTCCATGAGCTCCTCATCTGAAGCTCCCTCTGCCGCAGACGAAAACAGCTCGCCCGCCTCACACGCAGAACCGATTATTATACCTTCGCGTTTCTGCATAAGCAGCGTTTTCGGTATCCTCGGAGTTCTGTTGAAATATTTGAGGTGTGATTCACTGACCATCTCATATATATTCCTTATTCCCTCCTCATTCTTTGCGAGAAGTATTATATGAAACGCTTGCGTTTTCACGGCTGCCTTTCTCGTGTCATAGATCGCATTGTATTCGGCAAGCTCACGCCTTCCGTTTGCATTCTGCTCCTCAAGCATCTTCACAAACGCGCTTGCAGTCGCCTCCGCGTCATCGACAGCACGGTGATGATGCATAAGTATTACTCCGAGATGACCACAGATGGTCTCAAGTCTGTGATTTGAGAGCTTCGGATAAATGCAGCGCGCAAGAATGAGTGTGTCAAGATACGGCAGATCGAATGATCTGCCGCACTCGCGCGCTTTGCGTTTCATAAAACCCATATCGAACGTTGCGTTATGCGCTACCATCACACAGCCGCGGCAGAACTCAATGAATTCATCTATTATCTCCTCAAGCTTTGGAGCGCCCTTTACCATTGAATCCGTTATACTGGTAAGCTTGGTTATATTATCCGGGATCGGTTCACACGGATCTATAAATGTCGAAAATCTGTCGGTTATTTCCCCGTTCTCCACCTTTACCGCACCGATCTCGATTATCTTGCAGTTTACGTTGCTAAGTCCCGTGGTCTCTATATCGAACACCACAAACGGCGACTCAGTCGTCTCATCGGTCACGTCGTAGGTTATCAGCTTCGTGTCGTCAACGAGATAGCCTTCCACACCGTATATCACCTTTATTTTCTCGTTATTGTCCGACGCATGCATCGCGTCGGGATACGACTGCACAACTCCGTGATCGGTTATCGCCACGGCGCTGTGCCCCCAGTAAACTGCGCGGTTTATTATATCCGCGGTGGATGACACTGCATCCATCTGCGACATTTGTGTATGCATATGAAGCTCAACACGCTTCTTCTCTGCTGTGTCCTGCCTTACCGGAGGCGCCGGGATGGCCGCCAGATCATTCGCCATTATGACGACTTCCTTGGCGTAATCGTCATACTTCGCCGTGCCCCTGCACGCCGCGTACATACCGCCCTTTTTGAGCGCCTTTTTTATCGGCGGGAACATATTTTTAAATTTACTGTCGTCCTCACCCTTGTTCACGAACATTTTCACCGTGATAGATGAAGTCCCGTCAGTCATGTCAAGAGTAACGATATGCATCTCCTTACCCTTTTTTGTAGTTATCTCTCGTTCGTCGGCATCGAATATCTTTCCTGTCACCGTTACCCTTCCGGAATTTTCATTTATTGATGACATTGCTATTATGTCCTCATCCTTTATAGGCCTGCCGATGAGCATCTCCTTGGCATTTGCCTTTCCCAGTATCTCAGGTCCGCTCCCGCTCTCCGAGCCCTTGGGAGAGGTATAGAATATGACGTTCTGAGTTTCGTGCAGATACCGCGGATCGGTTCTCAGCTCCACTCTTATATTACCTACTGCTTTTTTTACCTGATCATAGGCCATTTTTTCTAAAACGTCGCTAAGCTCGCCCGCAAACTCTACCTCAAGGTTGCGTCGGCTTTTCGATACTATCAGATTTGTCACGTTCAGCCGGTCTACCGAGGCATTGCCGCTGTTTCCGAAAACGGTACTGAATTCATACATATGACAAGATCCTTTCGCTGATATATCTTCCTAAAATAGGAATGATAATTATATACTCTTTATTATTTCCGTCAGAAGACAGCGAAGGCGTTCACCGCTTTCGCCGGCAGTCTTTTCGACATCATCCGCCGAAACTGCCGCGCCTCCGACTCCGCACGCCATGTTGGTAACACACGAGATCCCCAGTACCTCCATACCGCAGTGACGTGCGGCTATACATTCAAAAACAGTGGACATTCCCACAAGATCGCCGCCGAGCGCCGCTATTGCGCGTACCTCCGCGGGCGTCTCATAGGACGGGCCGCTCATATAAAAATAGACTCCTCGCTTCAGCTCTGTCCCAAGCCGTTTGGCGCATTCCTCCGCCTTCCTCCTGAGCTTCGGTGAATATGCCTCTGACATATCGAAAAACCGCTCTCCGAAGCTTTCATCATTTCTGCCTATAAGCGGGTTTTCTCCCGACAAATTTATATGGTCGCTTATAAGCGCTATATCGCCGGGACGCAGCGCCGGCGACACCGCGCCGGCTGCATTGGTCAATACGAGCTTTCTTACACCTGCAAGACGGAGTGCGCGCACATAGAACGTCAGCTCCTCCGGAGTGTAGCCCTCATAGCGGTGGAACCTTCCGCACATTATAAATGCCTTGTCCGTTGCGAGCAGCTCACCGCGGTGCGCAGGCGCGGTCGGCTGCGGAAAGTGAGGTATCTCCGAATACGGCAGCACCGCCGAGACTTCCTCAAAAAGTCTGCCCATTCCCGAGCCCAGCACCAAAGCGATCTGTCTTTCTCCTCCGCAGCGCTCAGTTATCACATGCGCGGCAGCCTCGTAATCCTCTCTCTTATACATATCACACCTCCGCAGGCTCGCGCTTTTCTTCAAGAACCGACGTACAATTCGGGCATCGCGTTGCCAGAATATCTATCTCAGTTCTGCAGAACGGGCATTTCTTCGTCGTTGGAGTCTCCTCTTTCTTCTGCCCAAAACTCATAAGCTTGTTCACACCCTTGAGCATGCAAAATAAAATGAACGCCATTATGAGGAAGTTCACAAGCGCCGAAACAAACGACGATGCAAATCCGGCTATGTCACTCCATGTATACACAGCTGCGCCGGTTACAAAATTCAATATAGGATTTATGAGGTTATCAGTGAGTGATTTTACGATATTTGTAAAAGCCCCGCCTATTATAATACCTATCGCCATCTCAAACATGTTGCCCTTGAGCGCAAATGCCTTGAATTCCTCGATAAACTTTTTCACAGAAATCACCTTTTCTTGCGTACCTTAAGTTATAAGTATATTCTAACACACTTTTACCCGTTATGCAATAGTCAATTGTCACACCTCGCCGAGACCGTACATCGTCATCGCGAGCACCGCCTCGCCGGCAGTCTCGGTGCGCAAAATCCTCCTTCCGAGCGTTACTGTATCTATGCCCGCATTTTTGAGTCTCTCATATTCGCCTATATCGTACCCGCCCTCGGGTCCTATCATAAATGCTGCCGTTTTTATACCGTCAGCCCCGGAAAGCACATCAGCAAGCCTCGTTTCGCTCTCGCACTCGTACGGCGCGAACCGCAGCTCCGCCTTTTTCATATCCTCAAGAGCCTCGTCAAAGGTCATAATACCGTCTATCTCAGGTATTATCCCGCGTCCTGACTGCTTCGCCGCCTCGCAGGCTATTTTGCGCCACCTTTCAAGCTTCTTCGCCTCCGCCGCAGCGCTCTCGACTTTTACGACGCAGCGCGCCATCTTTACGGGAACGATCCTCGTTATCCCGAGCTCCGTCGTTTTCTGTATGATATAGTCCATCTTCGCCGCCTTGGGAAGCCCCTGATAGAGCGTCACCGCGACCGATGGCTCCGCATCGCAGACACAGCTGCTTTTTATCACGCATATCACCGCGCCATCCTCAAAGCGCGCTATCTCAGCCTCATAATCCAGACCGCGTCCGTCACAGACTGTTATAACGTCGCCCTCGGAAAGCCTGAGCACCTTCCTTATGTGCTTCGCATCCTCTGTCTCTATCCTTATCTCCGTATCGGTTATATTTTCTCTTGCCGTGAAAAATTTAGGCATTTTTCTCCTCTCCTATCCCGAACACCCGTTCAAAGTTCTTATGGCTGAAAAGCTCCGTCTCAGCCGCGCTCATCCCCCGCTCAGAAAGCAGATCCATGAGCCTGTAAAGTTCGCCGCAGCCGCGTATGTCCTGTGGTAAAAGCCCGTCCGTGCCGTCAAAGTCAGCACCTATCCCGACAGCGTCAATGCCGCCCAGTTCCGCCCAGTGCAGCACATGCGCCGCTGCGTCAGCTGCGCAGGCGCGATCGCTCCCGGTAAGAAACGGCGGATACAGGTTCACCCCGACACAGCCTCCGCTCCCGCGTATCAGCCGGAACATCTCATCGGTCAGATTCCGCGGATGATGGCATACCGCGCGCGAGTTCGAATGTGTCGCTATTATGGGACGGCTTGAAACAGACACCGCATCATAAAATGATCTGTCGTTAAGATGCGATACGTCAAGCAGTATCCCGACATCCTCCATACGTCTTATGACCCGCCGTCCCACCTCCGTTATTCCCTGCGTTTCATCATCGGCGCCGCCCGCAAGCCTGTTTGAATGATTCCAAGTCAGCGCGATGCATCGGACCCCTCGTGAATACAGGATATCAACATCCTCCTCGCACCGTATCATATCTGCGCCCTCAACGGAAAGCAGCTTTTTTGTTTTTCCAAAGTCCAACTCATCAAAAAGACCGGCGATCTGCATGAGCCGCTCCATCGCACAGTCACTCTCACGCGGAGAAATAAAGCAGGCAAAAACCTGCGTATATGATCCATAAGTATCCGCGCCGCACGCGGTGAATGCGCAGTTATCGGCATCGGTACCATCGGCTATCAGCGAAAGCGTGTCGCAGTGCGCGTCAAACACCCCGAATTCCGCCGCTCCTCTTTCAGAATGCGTTCTCAATATGATTGATCTCCTTTATAAGAAACATGCCCGCCCGCTCCTCGTAATAGACCTCGATAACATCGAACCGTATATCTCCGCCGTATAACGGATACTGCAGGGCGGTCCTCTTTATACGCTTCACCTTTTCACCGTTCACATACTCAGCTGCCGAGCCGTAACGGTCGTTCTTCCTCGTTTTTACCTCAACGAACACGGTACAGCCGTCCTTTTCGGCGATCAGATCGATCTCGCCGCCGCGCCGTGTGAAATTACGTTCGAGTATCGCATAACCGCGCGCGGCAAGATAATTCGCCGCCGCTTCCTCACCGTTATTTCCTATATCTCTTCTGCTCATAATATGTTCTTCAAAAATGTCCTGCGGTGTATATCGCATATCCCGAGCCGTTCTATCGCCTCGTAATGCGCTTTCGTTCCGTAGCCCTTATGTTTTTCAAACCCGTAGCCGGGATATATTTCCGCTATCCGCCGCATATATCTATCCCTCGTCACCTTTGCAAGTATCGATGCCGCGGCTATTGACATGCTCTTTGAGTCACCCTTTACAACAGTCTCACACGGCAGCTCTAGCCCCGGCGACCTGTTCCCGTCGACCAGAACAAGATCGGGTATCACATCAAGAGCTCCGACAGCGCCGCGCATAGCCTCAAACGTCGCCTGCAGTATGTTTATCTCGTCGATACGCTTTTCGTCAACGCTGTATACAGCATATGCCAGAGCCTTGTCCCTTATAACATCAAAAAGCTCCTCACGCCGTTTTTCACTAAGCTTTTTAGAATCGTTCAGACCATCTATGACTGCGTCCTCCGGCAGTACCACTGCCGCCGCTGTCACGGGTCCCGCCAGCGGGCCGCGCCCCGCCTCGTCAACTCCCGCAATCATTCCGCTCGCAAGTCTGCTCCGGTCAAATTCGAGCATCTCAGCGAGCCTCGCCGCCTCTGTCGCCTCATCCCTGCGCCTTACCAATATATCCTCCCCTTTCACAGATATCCATATAGATATTTTACCATACCTTTTGCGGGAATGCAAGAAAAAAGAGACTGCTTTTTTACAGCCCCTTATCTCATGTCACTATTTATTCCTCCACAAGCCCGTTCAGCAGCTCACAGTAGTCACTGAACGTTGTTGTGAACACATAGTTCACAACGGCAAGCTCGTCTGCCTCATACCGCTCGATCTCCTCGTTGAGGCTTCCCTCGAACGAACGCGGATCGATAAGTATCACCTGCTTATAGTTATTTACAAGCCACGGAACAAGCGCATTTGCATATGAATCCTTTATGACTATTATCGTCTTGCCGTCATCCATCGAGTTGTTTGTTATCTCTATAAGCGGCTGGTCACCGCCGAGGAAGAACGTATAGTCCTCTTTTTCGTAATCGAACAAAGTCGAATTCTCTCCGTATTCGAGCGAGCTGCCGTCCTCGTATATCACACGCATGACGATGCTCAGATCATTTTCCTCCGCAACGTCATAATACTCGAGCGTATCCGCTTCCGGCTTGTCCATCTGCGACCTTGCCTTCTGATAAAGAGCGCCGTAAAACTCGCTCTCCTCCTTATATTCAAAATCGTTCTTAGACACCGCTCTTCCTCCGGACGCATCCATAAACGCCTCATAGCCGCAGTATGCTCCGTCCATGGTCCAGTGATGATCAGTCTTAAAATACAGATATCCCGTTCCCGCCTCAAGCCTTGAATACGCGTCTACCGGAGTTATCGCCGGTGCAAGCAGACGGTCTATCGACTCTATACAATCCTTCTGGCTGTCCTGCGCATTGCTGTAAAGCGGATCCTCAAACTCAAGCTGAGTGGGGACTATCATCGAATACATTTTCACATTTCCAGGGATCTCTCTCGATATATTATTCAGCGCCTCGGCATAGCCGCTTTCCACCTCCGGCTTATTCGAGAACATTTCCATTACTTTGCCGTCGACTATCATGAGGCTTGAGTCGAGTGTCTGCGCCGTGCCTATATCCGCCGTAGTGGAGATCACCTTTCCGACAAGCTGCGGAGTGAATCCAAAGCATGATCTTATTTTACCCGAAAGCTCCATCAGCTTGCCTCGAAAGCCTATATTGTCGTTTACGTACGAGTCAAACTCAGACGCAAACGATCCGTCCTCTATCTTCTCGGCAGTAAGCTCAGGCATTGCCGCTATCTCTCTGTTCTCAGCCTTTATGCTCTCCGTGTCCGCAGGGCTTAAAAACACCGCTGCGGAGCCGGCGAGGAGCAGTACAAAGAGCACCGTTAAAACATATTTATGCATATTCCCGACCTCCGTTAGAATCTCACATACAGGAACGGCGTCGAGGTCGCCCCCGTAAGCAGCGCTATACATCCCACAAATATCGCGGTGAGACATATCACATCTATGACCACTCCTACTCTTTTCACTGATGTCAGATACTCATAAGCAAGCTTCGGCAGCGGTGTTGACACCAGTATGCAGGCAGCAAGCAGCCATGCGTTCGAGCACAGAAGCGATACCGTGGTCAGATCGTAGAGCTGGCAGCCTTGTCCGAAAAGATATCCGAAGAATACCCTCAGCTGTTCGAAATCGGTAAAGTAGAATATCGTCCATCCTATTACCACGGCAAACATAGTCGTGATATTTGAGAGCACGGGGATCTTTGACCACCATTTGAAAAGCAGCTTCTCTATGACCAAAAGAGCTCCGTAATACAGTCCCCAGATCACAAAGTTCCATGACGCTCCGTGCCATAATCCCGTAAGTATCCATACCACAAAAATATTGCGCATTTGAAGACGCCTGTTTCCTCCGAGCGGTATGTAGATATAATCCCTGAAAAAGCTGCTTAACGACATGTGCCATCTGCGCCAGAAATCCGTTACGGATCTTGATATATACGGATAGTTGAAGTTTTCCTGAAAAGTAAATCCGAGCATTCTTCCTATTCCTATCGCCATATCGGAATAACCGGAAAAATCAAAATACAGCTGGAACGTGTAGAAAATTATCCCCAGCCATGCGGAACCTGTCGTTGCATGTGTAGCACCGCCCAAAAGCAGCGAAGCCGCCTCCCCGGCATAGTCCGCAAGGATGACCTTCTTGCCCAGTCCCATTATAAACCTTTTTGATCCCTGCGCAAAGTCCGTCGCACGCACCTGACGTTTTGCAAGACTTTTCTCAATTGCCGGGTATCTAACGATCGGTCCCGACGAGACCTTCGGAAACATGGAAACGAACATCAGAAATTTCAGGTATGATTTCTGCGCCCTCGACTCGTTTCTGTACACATCCACCACATACGAGATCATCTGGAAGGTATAGAACGATATTCCCAAAGGCAGTATCATATCCGGCACGGGTATCGACAGATGGAACAACGAATTTATCGTTCCCGCAAAGAATGCGGCATATTTGAATACGCCGAGCATTGCAACATCAAGCACTACGGCAATTATCAGAAATACCTTTGCCCGCTTGAATCCATGGTAACGATCCATGATTATGGCCAGAATGAAATTTACAAATGATGCCGCGATCAGAAGCACAAGCGACGTCGGGTCTCCCCAGGCGTAAAACACAAGCGACGTAACGGTTATCACTATATTTCTGTAAAGAGTATTTCGAGAGATATTGTACAGCAGCAGAACTGCCGGCAAAAATATGCACAAAAAAGTCAGGCTTGAAAAAACCATCGCATATATCCTCCTTCTTCCGAAAATTATTTAAGGCATACGCCTCGGTTCACGCCCGATCCTCCGTCTCTTCGCCGTCTATATCACCGGGCAGCTCCAGCGTTATCCTGCCGATCCGGCAGCCGCGGAGCTCGTCGAGCACCATATTTGCCGCTCTTTCCATATCCACCTCACCGCCGCTTATAACGAAACCGCGGCGTCTCCCTATGAGCTCAAGTATCTCATATCCCTTGAGCCCCGAAATGTCATCCTTTATCTTATATCTTTCGCACAGCTCGGAGCGATATTCATCTCTCAGATATTCACAGAGCGAATACGCCAGAAGCTCCCTGTTTATTATCTCGTCCTTTATCGCTCCCGTATACGCGAGACGCATCGCCTGCCGTTCATCATCAAACTTCGGCGGCAATATTCCCGGCGTGTCAAGCAGCTCCGCGTCTCCCTTTATCCTGAGCCATTGCTTGCCGCGAGTAACGCCGGGGCGGTCTCCGGTCTTGGTGCTTGCCTTGCCGATAAGCCTGTTTATAAGGCTCGACTTTCCGACATTCGGTATGCCTACCATCATGAGCTTGAGAGTTCTCGTTCTTCCCCGCTCGGCATCCCGATCTATCCTGTCCTGAACAAGAGCGCGCGCCTCTGAGAGGACCTTGTTTATCCCCTGCCCGGTCGTACAGCTTATAGGTATCACTTTAAGTCCGCGAGCTGCATACCAATTTATCCAGAGCTCCGTCTTTTCCCTATCGGCAAGATCCGCCTTGTTCATAACAAGAAGTCTCGGCTTGTTCTTTATTATATCATCAAAATTCGGGTTCCTGCCCGAAAACGGTATCCTGGCATCAAGTATCTCAACAACGACATCTATCATCTTCAGATTGTCCTCTATCAGCCTTCTGGTTTTCGCCATGTGTCCCGGATACCATTGAAGTGTATTCTGCATATATTTCTCCTTTTTGCCGCTAATTTCCGCATTTCAAAAGAAAAGCGTGACATCCCGAATTTCCCTCCGCGGCTGTCACGCTGTGCCATGAAACGAGCAGATCGGCTTTGATCCGTCTTCGTTTATTTCGTTGTTCCTATAGCGTTGAACGGGAATATTCTGAGCTGCGACTTGCCGAGCACCGCTTCTGTCTCGACCTGTCCGAGCCTCGACGAACGGCTGTCGAGCGAATTTCCCCTGTTGTCGCCCATTACAAACACACAGCCCTCGTCTACCGTTATGGGATATTCGACCGTTGAGTCTATCGAGTACGTCTCACCGCTGTAATACGGCTCGTAAAGCTCCTCGCCGTCAACGTAGACCTTTCCGTCTCTCAAATCTACCGTCTGTCCCTCTGTCGCTATGACTCTCTTTACGAAATATACCTTTTTAACATCCTCGGGAAGATCAAAACCCAATACGAACTTATCCCACCACGAAAGCTCATCCTTGCCCTCGCTCTCGGCAATTCTGTCATAATATTCCTCACGCAGATGATACGTACTGTCAAGTATTATTATATCACCCTGCTCGGGTTCATACCCGAGTTTTGTGACTATCAGTCTGTCTCCGTCGTGCAGGGTCGGATCCATGCTGTGTCCGTCGACCTTCACGACATCAAAAAACACCTGCTTTATCACAAACGCTATAACTATCGCAATGGCTATGGAGTAGACCCATTCGAAGATCTCCCTCAAAGCGCTCTTTTTTTTCGTTTTTTTGCCCGTCTTTTTATCATCTGTGACGGCGCTTACCTCTGTCCCGGTCTCGTTACCGAGCTCCTCATTGTTGTATTCCATCTTATAAGACACCTCCGACAGCAAATATCTCCCTGATCAAAAAACAAATACCCGGTCAATTAAACAAATTGGGAGCATTGCTGCTCCCGTAATAGATATATCGCCCGGTAATTCTCAGCTTTCAGGAGCAATTAAGTAAGAAATCATGCGCCGCTTGCGCGGCGCATAAACCGCAGTGTGAAACAGCGGTCAGATCTTTTCCTTAACCTTAGCAGCCTTACCTACTCTGTCACGGAGATAGAACAGCTTAGCACGGCGAACCTTACCGTGTCTTACGATCTCTACCTTCTCAACATTCGGTGAATTTATCGGCCATGTCTTCTCAACGCCTACGCCGTAAGAAACACGTCTTGCGGTGAACGTTCTGCCGATACCGCCGCCCTGAATTTTGATGATCGTTCCTTCAAACATCTGAGTTCTGGTTCTTGAACCCTCAACGATCTTCTGATATACCTTTACGGTATCTCCGACCTTAAGCTCCGGAAGGTCGTTTCTTATCTGGTCTTTTGTGATAGAATCAAGAATTTCTTTTGTGTTCATGATCTATTCCTCCTTTAAAATCCTGGATATTCGTGCCGACCATAGGCAGAGGACTATCCGTAATACTTCAACATTATATCACAGACGGCAGATTAATGCAAGCATTTTTTTTTATTACAGTGACAAAATTCATATCATAAAGCCGTCAAAATATTGTGCATAATGTTTTAAATTGCCTTATTTACAGAGACTCCATTGAAAGAAAATCCCTAAGCTTTATATGCCGCACGGCACTTGTCGAATAATCTATATCATCATTTGTTATAATAATCTTCTGCGATAGATTATCTATGTTTTTAAATGCCGCAAACAAATCTCGGTGTGTCACCGGTATCATTGAGAGAATGGATTAAAGCTACCGATGATACGGGTAAGGTTGTGATGAGAGGATCCGGAAATTATGCAAGTG
>DVNB01000005.1 GCA_018714695.1 Candidatus Ornithomonoglobus merdipullorum
TTTGGTAAGATAACAGAGATGCTCTTAGACAGACCTATTATGGCACAATAGGTCTTTTTGGAGTGCGCGATACCTGAATAGTAACCGGGCTGCCGATAAAGAATGAAAAATTTGTGAAAAACCTCTTTACAAAAGTGCCGGAACAGGTTATAATAGAATTGTATATTTGTAAGATGATCGCGAATTGTTGGTTTAGCGGTCATTTATATAACGGAGGGATATAATGTCGTATATTGTGCAAAGACTTATTATGATACCTATAGTGCTCATCGCACTCACTTTTCACGAGTTTTGTCATGGATTGGTCTCGTCAAAGCTGGGTGATCCTACACCTCGTCTTACAGGAAGGCTCACACTCAATCCGTTGGCGCATCTTGACCCGATAGGAACATTGTTAATGATCTTTACCGGTTTCGGATGGGCGAAGCCGGTGCAGATAAATCCAGGTTATTATAAGAAACCGAAATGGGGCATGGCGCTTACGGCGCTGGCAGGACCTATTTCCAATTTTGTGTTGGCATTTGCGGCAATGCTCGTATATACCATTATACACATAATAAATCTGAAAACAGGCGTGTTTGCGGGCGCTATGTATCAGATCTCATATTTTGTGCTGCTTTTTGCGCAGGTAAACCTTTGTTTTATGGTGTTTAATCTGATACCGATACCGCCCCTGGATGGATCGCGTGTGCTCGGGCTCTTTCTTTCAACGAGCGCGTATTTTAAGCTGCAGCGGTTTGAACGCTACAGTATGATACTTATAATCGTGCTGTCATTTTTGAATGTATTCTCGGTCGTTATAGGTACGGGCGTGAATTTTGTGCTTGACGGCATAATAAATGTCTGCAATCTCATAGTGCAGGCGGTGATATGATGGAGAAGGTACTTTATAAACTCGACAGCTTCGAGGGACCGCTCGATCTTCTTCTGACGCTTATCAAAAAGAATAAGGTCAGTATCTGGGACATCCCCATAGCGGAGATCACCGATCAGTATCTTGAGGCGATAGACGGGATAGAGGTATCCGAGCTCGAAAACACCAGCGAGTTCGTGGTGATGGCGGCTCAGCTTTTGTACATCAAATCGAAAATGCTGCTTCCGAAGGAAGAGAAGGAAGAAGAGGAAGAGGATCCGAGAGAAGAGCTGGCAAGAAGACTGTATGAGTATAAGAAGTTCAAGGAGGCGTCGCGCGAGATGCGAAAGAGTGAGTTTGCCTCCGAGCATATGGTTTTCAGACATGAGGAGAACATAAAGTTTCCGATACCGGAATACAGCCGTCATCATGATCTGAGTGAGCTTGCGGATGCGTTTAACAGTATATATCAGCGAAGGGTAAGGCGTGCCAAGCCGGAAAAGCGTGCGTTTTACGGTATTGTCGGCAGGGAAAAGGTCTCTGTGGACGATATGGCAGAGAAGGTACGGGGAGTCCTGAAACACAGACATAGGGTTGGATTTGCCGAGCTGTTCCGCGAGGAGGATTCGCGCCCGGAGATGATAGCAACATTTCTTGCGGTGCTTGAAATGATAAAGCTGAGCCGCATTCGTGCCGATTATGACGAGAACAGTCACGATTTTATCATTTCCCCGGTACGGCGTGTGCCGGAAGCGGGATAATAAGATAAAGGGGATAATTTTTAATGAACAACATAAAATATGCCATAGAGGGTATATTATTTGCGGCGGGCGAGCCGGTGAAAGCGGCAAAGCTTGCGGCGGTGCTTGACGTTTCGGTCTCTGATGTCGAGGCAGCCGTTTCCGAGCTCAAGGATGAGTATAACGGAGACCACAGAGGGTTTAATATTATAGATATTTCGGACGGGTATCAAATATGCTCAAGACCGGAATACTATACCTATATACGCGAGATAGTAGGCGAGCAAAGGAATCAGCCGCTTTCAAATGCGGCAATGGAGGCGCTGGCGATAATTGCGTATAAGCAGCCGGTAACCCGCGGCATGGTAGAGAAGATACGCGGAGTGAATTCCGACGGCTGTATGAACAGATTATACGAGCGCGGGCTTATAGATGAAGCGGGCAGACTCGACGCTCCGGGACGTCCTATACTGTATAAGACGACGGACACGTTCCTGCGGTGCTTCGGGCTGAGGAGCACATCCGATCTTCCGGAGATCGATCTCGGGAGATTGATGCCTGATAACGCGGAGAATGACGCTGCGGTAAGCAGTGCTGCATCCTCGGATGCGGATGAAAATACTTCAAAAGGCATCGGGGAAGATACAAATAACAGTGCGGATCACGAGGAAAGTGAACCGTTGCCCGGAGGAGATGCTGCGGCGGAGGATTAAATTGCGCGGGAGGCGTTTTTATGGTCATATTGCTGATCGTTATCGCGGTGATATTGCTTGCGGTCTCTGTGCCGGTCCGTGCGGAGCTGTATTTTGAATACAGTGCCGGAGGAGTGTCGGCAGAAGCCGGGATCAAGGTGCTGGGGATAAGGCTCAGAATGCCGCGAAAAAAAACGGAGCAAAAGAGCGGCGGCGCGGATGATACGGACGAGTCCGAGGGGAGAAGCGATAAAGTTCTGCAAGCTGTTCTATTTATCAGAGAAAACTTTTCGGAGTTAAAGGAGCTTATATATGCCGTGCTTGAATATATGAGAAAACGGCTTGTGAAGATAAAGAAGCTTAGCCTCAGAACGATCATAGGTGTTCCCGATGCAATGGAAACGGCGCTTCTGTACGGTGCCGAAGCGACGTTTGTGTATAATGTTCTCGGTGTGATGGACAGGCATATGCGGCTTGTGCATCACGAGACGGAGCTGAAGCCGGACTTTAAAACCCCTAGGTTTTATGTACAATTCACGGCAGATATAAGGACAAACGTGTTCCATCTGCTTGTGCTGGCAGTGTTGGCGCTGTGCCGTGCGCTGCCTATAATTAAGAAGATGAAAATGCAGTCGGATGAAAATGAGAATGCGTCCTGACATGCAGCTGAAAGGAGATAATTTTATGGCAAACCGGATAAAGGAGCTTATTGAAACTGCTATTGACTCGATGGACGGGATGTTCACTGCCGAGAGTATAATCGGTGAGACTGTTACCGCACCTGACGGAACGATGATAATCCCCATAGCGCGTGTTTCGTTCGGCGTAGGCGGCGGCGGGAGCGAGTTCAAGGAAACAGACAGCAGCGGGGAGAATTTGTTCGGCGGCGGAGTCGGAGCGGGAGCTTCCATACGCCCGGAGGGATTTTTGGTCATTACCAATACTGGAAATGTACGCTTTGCGGCGGCATCGGAGAATACGGGTGTTGTCGAAAAACTGGTCGATTATGCTCCGGAACTGGTAGACAAGATCACCGGCGCTTTCCGCGGGAAAAAGAGCGGCACAGAGGAATAATAAAACGGCTCTTGAAAAAGGAAAATATATTTATTGTATACGCTCGATTCGTTGCAGACAACGGCCCCGATATTATAAGTCGCAGGGTCGTTGTTTTTTGCGGATCACAAACGGTACCGGGAAATTTTGAAGAAGGATCGGATCCGTATTGAACCGATGATCCCGGTGTGCCGGAACATATATGTACTCTTGATTTAAGGGGGTGAGCTTATGGAACAGCAGACTTTGTTTGAAAATGATGAGTCTTTGCCGCTGGCGGCGAGGCTGCGCCCGCAAACGCTTGAAGAATATGTGGGACAGAGCCATATCATGGGTGAGGGCAGGGTTTTGAGACGCCTTATAGAGAATGACCGCATATCGTCAATGATCTTTTGGGGACCTCCCGGCGTCGGAAAGACCACACTTGCGCGGCTTATAGCAAGATGCACCAGAGCGGAATTTATAGACTTTTCCGCTGTCACGAGCGGTATAAAGGAGATACGGTCCGTGATGCGCCAGGCGGAGGAGAACAGGCGCTACGGTGAAAAGACGATAGTATTTGTAGACGAGATACACAGGTTCAACAAGGCACAGCAGGATGCTTTTCTGCCGTTCGTTGAGAAGGGCAGCATAATACTTATTGGCGCCACAACGGAGAATCCGTCATTTGAGATAAACGGAGCGCTTCTGTCGCGCTGCAAGGTATTCGTTCTGAAAGCGCTCGGAACGAATGACCTTGTAACGCTGCTTAACAGGGCACTTACGGATAAGCGGGGCTTTGGCGATAAGAAGATCAATATAGAGCCTGATATGATAGAGGCGATAGCAAACTTTGCAAACGGTGATGCGCGCTCAGCGCTCGCCACGCTTGAGATGGTGGTGTTAAACGGTGAACAGGAGGGTGACACGATAACAGTTACCAAAGACACGCTTGAGCAGTGTACGTCCAAAAAGTCTCTCCTTTATGACAAGAACGGAGAGGAGCATTATAATCTCATTTCCGCACTGCACAAATCTATGCGTAATTCCGATCCGGACGCTGCGGTATATTGGCTTGCCAGAATGCTTGAGGCGGGCGAGGATCCGCTCTATATCGCGCGGCGGGTCACGCGGTTTGCAAGTGAAGATATAGGTCTCGCAGATCCTAGGGCTTTGGAGATCGCGGTTGCGGCGTATCAGGCATGCCATTTTATCGGTATGCCCGAATGCTCGGTACATCTCACGGAGGCGGTGGTGTATATGTCGCTTGTGCCGAAATCGAACGCGCTTTATACAGCGTATGAGACCGCAAAAAAGGACGCGCTGACCATGCTTTCGGAGCCCGTGCCTGAGGTTATAAGAAACGCTGTTACGGATCTTATGAAGGATCTCGGCTACGGGAAGGGATATCAGTATGCGCACGATACCGAGGAAAAACTGACAAACATGCAGTGCCTTCCGGAATCGCTTATCGGTAAAGAGTATTACAGACCGACTGGTCAGGGGCATGAAGCGAAATTTGCCACGAGACTGGAACAGATAAAGGAATGGAAAAAGCAGCATAAAAGCAAGAAATAAAAAAATATCCGAAAAATGTCTTGACAAATCCCGAAGTTATGGTATACTATAAATCATATCGATCATGTAGGAAATAAAAGATCCGGGAAAAGAGGTATCATTATGGCAAAAAGAGAATGGAGATTTGAGACAAAGCAGCTGCATGTGGGGCAGGAGCAGCCGGATCCGGCAACCGATGCCCGCGCCGTTCCGATATACGCTTCCACATCGTTTGTGTTCAAGGATTCACAGCATGCTGCGGACAGATTTGCGCTCAAGGATGCCGGAAATATATATGGCAGGCTGACAAATCCAACACAGGAAATATTCGAAAAAAGAATGGCTGCCCTGGAGGGCGGCACAGCGGCGCTGGCGGTGGCATCAGGTGCGGCGGCTATAGCGTATACATTTCAGGCGCTTGCATGGGGCGGAGGACGAATAGCTGCGTCAAAAACTATCTATGGAGGAACGTATAATCTTTTGGCAAACACTTTGCCGGCATACGGTATAGAGGCGGATTTTGTCGACCCCGAGTCCGAGGACGGATTTGAGAAGGCTATAAAGGACGACACGAAGGCTGTGTTTATTGAAACTCTGGGTAATCCGCATTCCAATCTTATAGATATTGAGAAGGCCGCAGCGGCCGCTCACAGACATAATATCCCGCTTGTGGTAGATTCCACATTCGCTACTCCTTATCTTATAAGGCCGATCGAATACGGGGCGGATATAGTCGTGCATTCCGCTACAAAATTTATAGGCGGGCACGGTGCAGCAATAGGCGGTGTGATAGTTGACGGCGGCAGCTTTGACTGGAGCGCGTCGGGAAAATTCCCGCAGTTTAGCAAGCCGAATCCCTCATATCATGGAGTAAGCTTTACTGAGGCAGCGGGGGAGGCGGCGTTTGTTACATATATACGCGCTATACTTTTGCGCGATACCGGTGCGACTCTTTCGCCGTTTCACGCATTCATGTTTTTGCAGGGGCTTGAAACGCTTTCGCTGAGAGTGGAACGGCATACTCAGAATGCGCTTCGAATAGTTGAATATCTTAACGGACATCCTAAGGTAGAGGCGGTGCATCATCCTTCACTGCCTTCGGAGCCGAGTCATGAGCTGTATAAAAAATATCTTCCCAACGGCGGCGGCTCGATATTCACCTTTGAGGTCAGGGGCGGCGAGACGGAGGCGCGCAGATTTATAGACAGCCTTGAGATCTTTTCGCTGCTGGCAAACGTTGCAGATTCAAAATCGCTTGTTATTCATCCTGCAACGACAACTCATTCGCAGTGTACGAAAAAAGAGCTTGAGGAACAGGGTATCAAGCCCAACACGGTGAGGCTGTCAATAGGCACGGAAAACATAGCGGATCTTATAGCGGCGCTTGACGATGCGCTTGCTGAGGTATAAGAAAGCGGTATTTAGGAGTTTTGGAAGTACGATCGATCCGATAACTGCAAAAATTTCTTTTTGCGGTCATCGGCTGTGATCGGGTATAGGAGGAATATGTAAATGGCGAAAATATATAGATCTTTTACGGAATTGGTCGGCGGAACGCCGCTCATGGAGCTTGTAAATTATGAGAAGAAAAACGGACTTGAGGCAACGATCCTGGCAAAGCTTGAATATCTTAATCCCGCCGGGTCGGTAAAGGACAGGATAGCAAAGGCGATGATAGAGGATGCGGAGAAAAGCGGGAAATTGAGTGCCGGTTCCGTAATAATCGAACCTACATCGGGCAATACAGGTATAGGACTTGCCGCGGTAGCAGCAGCGCGCGGTTATAAGGTCATAATTGTTATGCCGGATACAATGAGTATAGAGCGCAGAAAGCTTATGACGGCATACGGAGCTGAGCTGGTACTTACTGACGGCTCAAAGGGAATGAAGGGGGCGATCGAAAAGGCAGAAGAGCTTGCGCGAGAAACCGAGAAGAGCTTTATCCCGAGTCAGTTCGAAAACCCTGCAAACCCTGCGTGCCATATGGCAACAACAGGACCTGAGATCTGGAATGATTCGGACGGTAATGTGGATATATTTGTAGCCGGCGTCGGAACAGGAGGGACGCTTTCGGGAACAGGGGCGTATCTCAAGTCAAAAAACAGCGGCATAAGGATAGTTGCGGTGGAACCTGCCGATTCCCCTGTTCTTTCGGAAGGCAGAGCGGGAGCGCACAAGCTTCAGGGTATCGGTGCGGGGTTCGTTCCGGAGACGCTTGATACGGCTGTTTATGATGAGATAATAACCGTTACAACAGAGGATGCATTCTCTGCCGGACGGGCTATAGCGCGGTCTGAGGGCGTCCTTGTAGGCATCTCGTCGGGTGCAGCCTTGTGGGCGGCAACGGAGCTTGCAAAGCGTAAGGAGAATAAGGGAAAGACGATAGCGGTGATACTTCCCGATACCGGTGACAGATATCTTTCAACACCGATGTTTGAATAAGAAAAAGAAGAGTGCCGGATCGCTTCCCCGGCACTCCGTTTGCTTATTCTGCGGATCTAATACAGCGTTTTTTTCTTGAGCTTAACAAGACGGGCTGAGAAGGGCAGGATAGAGATGCACTAAAGCAGAAGCGGTATGCGATGTTTTGTAATACAATTGTCATAAAAAACATCTTGCGTTAAGAAAGGGAATATGGTATAATAATTTATATATTGTAGAATCCTAGATGATAAGATAATAGGTAAATGAATATTGTCGTCCGCCGTCGGTTTTCGGGAATTTGTGCGGCAGACGCGGCGAGGGAAGGAAGATGATCATGAAAAAAACCATAGCAATGATTACGGCTGTCGCGGCTGTGCTTGGCGCATCTTCGGCTGCTCTGGCAGTTGATTATTCGTTTTCGGATATTTCCGATTCGCGCTACAGCTGGTGTGCGCCGCAGATAGAGGATATGTACGAGGCGGGGTATGTAAACGGTTACGATGATAATACATACAGACCCGATAATCAGGTCACAAAGCTTGAAGGTATCGCGCTCTTCGCGCGTATGATGGGCAGCAATAACGAGGCGAACGAGGAGCTGCTCGAGCTTGCGCATGAGAGCTATGACGAGTCGATCTCGACATGCGGTCTCAGCTGGGGTGAGGACGAGCTTGTGTATCTGATGTACAAGGGCGCTTTCACAAACGCTGATCTTACAACATACATAGTCGGAAAGACGAAGGATCAGCCTATGACAAGAGGCGAGGCTGCCGTTATCATAACGAAAGCGATGGGCGGTGAGAAGGAGCTTGCGTCATCCTCATCGATAGAGCTTGACTATACTGATGTGGATTCTATAGCGTCAAATATACTTCCGTATGTGGACTATGTGACAGATCAGGGTATCATGACTGGTATGGACGACGGTTCATTCTCGGCAAGCGGCACGGTAACGAGAGCTCAGATAGCTGTAATGCTCTCGCGAGTAGACGAGCGCTGCGACTATTCCTTTGACAGAGTGCGCATCTCGGCTATAGATACCGACGCGGACACGATAACGCTTCTCGGAAGCGATTCGGAGGAGACAACATACGACTATACTTCGGATACGAATTTCTATATTACCGGAGAGATAATGAAGATCGAGGACATACCCGAAAATGTGGCGGCAGTTGCCCAGTTCTCGGCAGGAGAGCTCATTTCGCTTGACGCACTTTCCGATCAGTCTGACGAAGAGGTCATAGGCGTATTCAGCGGCTACAGCACCGTATCAGGGATAATCCAGGTGAAGGTAAAGGTCGGCGATTCATCGACCGTATCGACCTACACCTGTATAGAGGATGTGCCGATAACATATCAGGGTTCGCCTGCAACCATCCAGAGCTTCAAGAGCGGCGACAGCATTGTGCTGGAGCTGTCCGGAGGAAGTGTACAGTCGATAAGAGGAGAGGAAAGCGAGCTTACCATTACAAACGCGACCGTATCAGCTCTCGATATAGGCGATACCGATCTTACGATGACGATAAGCTCGGCAAACAGCGATTATGACGGGAACACATATCCCGTAGCCGACAATGTCCGCGTTACAAAGAACAGCAAGGATTCGGACATGGCGTCGATATACGTGGGCGACAAAGTAACACTTACGATCGAATACGGCGAGATAGTAAGAGTGGAGGCTACTGCATCCACAACGACAGTCTCGGGAACGCTTAAGTCGATAACGATAGCCAGTCAGCCGTCGCTTGTTATCACCGTTGACGGTAAGGACCAGATGTATCAGATACCGCAGGACTGTGTTATCACGATAAACGAGGAAGAGGGTTCGCTTTACGATTTCCGCGTGGGTGACGGTCTTGTGCTTACGGTCGAGTCGGATGCGGTAACGCGCATAAGATGCTCGACCTCTACGATAACGACTACTGGCCGCGTTTACGGTACCGTAACGGCGGTGAACTCGTCATATGGCTTCGTATCGGTAATGACCGAAGACAGCGATGTTCCGGTAACGATATTCTGCCGTGACAATACTACGACTATGATCGACGAAACGGGCGGTAAGCTCGATATGGGCGACATCAGCATAGGCGATGTTATAGAATGCCGCGGAACGACCACGAACGGAGCGTTCGTTGCGACACTCATGATAGTGACGCCGGCAAGCGAATAAATAAGGATCTTTCGGGGGCTGTCGCAAAAGACAGCCCTCAGTCGATATTAGGAAGATAATACGGGGAGAGTTTTGGAATGACTGATATAGCTGTGATAGGAGGCGGAGCATCGGGGCTGGCGGCGGCGATAGCCGCAGGGCGCTTCGGTGCGTCCGTAACGATATACGAGCGCGGGAAGCGTGTGGGAAAAAAGATCCTTGCAACCGGCAACGGACGCTGCAATCTCACAAATGTCGGAGCCTCGGAGGATGATTATCACGGCGGAGATACAGGCTTTATGGCGCCGGCTATGGAGCGGTTCTGGGTAGGGGAGACGCTTGAGTTCTTTTCCGGGCTGGGAGTCCTCGCACGTTTTGAGGAGGACGGGAAGGTATATCCGTATTCCGGTACCGCATCGTCCGTGCTGGATGTGCTGAGGCGTGAAACGGAGCGGCTCGGCGCGGAAACTGTCTGCGGCTTTGACGTAAAGACTGTAAGAGCGACAAAGCGTGGATTTGAGATCGAGGCATATGACGGCAGGCGCGGGAGCGCGGGGCGTGTCATAATAGCCTGCGGAGGAAAGGCAGCACCGGACCTTGGCTCGAACGGAAGCGGCTATGAGCTTTTAAAGTCGTTCGGGCATAGAATAACGCCGCTTTCTCCGTCTCTTGTGCAGATAAAGACAGAGCCCGAGACAGTGAGGAAACTGAAAGGCATAAAGCTCAACGCGCGCATAACGATAGGCGCGAACTCTGCGGAGGGAGAACTGCTTTTTACAGATTACGGTCTTTCAGGCCCGCCGGTATTCACCCTTTCGTCGCGCATAGACGGAGCGGATAAGGTGTATATAGACATGATGCCGGAGTACAGCTTCGGCGATGTTCTGGAGCTTTTGATCTCACGGGCAAAAAAGCTCGGTTACGTGCCGCTGGAGGATTTCTTTACCGGCATGATAAACAAGCGCGTGGGGCAGGCGCTTCTTAAGTCCGCAGGGATAGCACCGCTCTCGAGAAAGGCGGAAACGCTCACAGAGCAGGAGCTGAGACGCGCTGCGGGAGCGATAAAGCGGCTGTGTCTTGAGCTCAGAGGGACCATGTCATGGAACAATGCGCAGGTCACAAAGGGCGGGGCGGTGACAGAGGATTTCGATCCCGAAACGATGGAGTCCAGGCTCGTCAAGGGGCTTTACGCCTGCGGCGAGGTGCTCGATATCGACGGTGACTGCGGCGGCTACAACCTGCAATGGGCGTGGAGCTCGGGATATATAGCGGGCGTGAGCGCCGCGGGCAAATGAATTTTTTGGAGGAAGTATAATGAGAAATTCGGTTGAGATAACAAGGAAATATCAGATCGGTAATATGATAGTGCAGCATCTTTTCGCGGCTTTTGTTTCGATAGTGTTCGAGCTTGTGGCGTGTTGGTATTTTCTCGATAAGCCGGTCGCGAGATATATCGTTGCGGCTGTGTTCACTGTCGTATATGCGGGTATGTTGTACAGCCGTGCGCATAAGCTCGCATCGTTTGACAAGAAATCTTACACACCGCTGCAGCCGGAGCTGAAATGGGGGTTCATCTGGGGGCTCTGTATCTCGGCGACGATGGCATTTGCGATAATTGTGTTCAGACTTAACTGGATGCTGTTCTCGGACGGAACATCGATGAACAACGTGTTCTCATCGTTTATAAACATCCTTTTCTATATCTGGACGGCACCGTATTTCGGGTTTATATCCGATACCGGAGGTGTGATACCCGTATTTGCAATGATACTTATGGTGCTCGTTCCGATCGCGGCATCGGCTCTGGGATATGTGGCGGGCGTGAACGATTTTGACATTCTGGCAAAGCTTGATTCGATGACTGTTGAAAAGGATACTGACGATGAGGAATGAGCATGCGTAACAAATGTAATACAACTGTAAATCGCATGTTATTGACATTTTTAGTGTATGCAGGTATAATTAATGAGATAGAATAGTACCATAATAGCATATGGACACCGAGAGGAGATCCGGCATTTGCAGGGTGCGGCACATAAGTTAAAATACGTGCTCCGGGAAGTCTCGGAAGATCGGAGGAATATACAATGATATGTAAAGAATGCGGCGCGCAGATAGATGATAACGCAAGGGAGTGTCCCTTCTGCGGAGCTGTTTACGAGGAAAACAGCGGCGCGGAGACAAAAGAGGAAAGCGCGCCTGAGATCGCGGATGCGGCCGAAGCAGTGAGCGAGGCGCCCGGCGATACGGAGAATACTCCTGCCGTTCCGGAGGATGACGGCGAGGATGAGCCTGATATTCTCCTTGATGAAAACGAGATAAAGCGCAGAAGACAGATGGAGCGCATGCGCGCAGAGAAGCAGAGCCAGCTTGAGGAGATCGAGAGGCGCAGAGAGGAAAAGCGTAAGCGCCAGAAAAGAAAGAAGATAATTATTGCGGCGGTGATAATCGTCTGCGTCGCGGCAGCGGCTGCGGGCGGGGTATATATTTTCAGAAACAATGACGACGGTAATGTTGTGCTTTCGACGGAGTCACCGAGTCAGACGCCGTTACCGACAATGCCGGTCATATCGCCGACACCTGCCGCGGAGACTGCATCACCCGCGCCGAGTGCGACGGCGGCGCCGTCATGGGAGGCTACAGGAGGCGGAAGCACGTCTTCGTCTTCCGGTTCATCGTCGGGCGGGAGTTCGTCCGGCAGCTCGTCATCGGGCAGATATTCGGGAGGCTCGTCATCAGGTTCATCGTCGGGA
>DVNB01000047.1 GCA_018714695.1 Candidatus Ornithomonoglobus merdipullorum
CAGGTACGCGTTATCCTTTTCGGTTATGTCGAAGAAATATTTCAGCATACTGAAATTGAGAGTTTTTCCGAACCGCCTCGGTCTTGTTATGAGATTGTTCTTGCCTCTGTTTCTGAGCAGGTCGTATATGAGCATAGTCTTGTCAACATAGTACAGTCCCTCGTCTATGACCTCCTTGAAGTCCTCATAGCCTATCGGCAGCCTCTTTTTCATGTGGTTTTCACCTCCGGATACTTTTGTTTCGTTTCACTATTAAGTATACCATAAGCGTATGGGATTTTCAACAGGTTTTTGACATAGGGCACGGTTTTTGAGGCGGGTGCACATCTGTTCCGGTTCGGGATGGGCAAAACGAACAAAAATCGGACCGTGTTTTTGGACAAAACATAGATTGTTGTAAATGCACAAAAAGCATATTGACAAACGGAGTGCAATATGATATTATAGACAATGTAAGGCGGATGTCTTAAAGAATTTTGAAAATTTAATTTATTGGGATGTTACCGTTTTTACGGGCTTGACCAACCGACGCTATGCTATTTCAGGAAATGATAGGATATTTGTTTGAGTTGGTTTTTTTATGCATTTTTTGAGGTAGAACAGATGATAATAAAGAAAATTATAAACAATAACATAGTGAGCACGAACGATATAAACGGCCGTGAGCTTATCGTTTCTGGAAAGGGCATAGGTTTCGGGAAAAAGCCGGGCGATCCTATAGATAAAGCGGATGTCAGAAAGATCTACAGGATGACGAGCTCGGATTTGCAGAGGCGGCTCATAGAGCTGCTTGACGAGATGCCTTACGAGCATTTAAAGCTTGCCGATGAGCTCGTTGAGGACATAACCGAGCATGTCCCGCATAAGCTCAACGAGGGGCTGATCCTGACTCTTGCGGATCATGTCAGCTTTGCGATACGCAGGAAGGAGAACGGGCTGGAATTCAGCAATACGCTGCTCGATGCTATAATGACGTACTACCCGGAGGAGTACGAGGAGGGTGTGCGCTGTCTCGGCATAATAAAGGACAGGCTCGGAGTGGAGCTTAAGCTGGATGAGGCGGGCTTTATCGCGATGCATATCGTAAACGCGGAGCTGAACACAAAGATGGACGAGATGTATGAGATAACGGAGTTCATCGAGGAGTGTGTGAAGGTCGTAGAATACTACTATGACAGGCAGTTTGACAGAAAGTCGCTCGCGTTTTCGAGATTTATAATCCATCTCAGGTATTTTGCGCAGCGCCTTTTCGCGGGAGCGGTGCTCGAAACGAACAACGAGGCGGGGGACGAGACGTTTAGGCGGCTTATAAAGCAGACGTGCAGGACGCACTATAAATGCGCCGAGTGCATTGCCGAATTTATAAAGAACAAATATGACAGGGATGTGACGGAGGAGGAGCTTATCTACCTCACCATCCATCTGAAGCGGATCAATTTAAGAAGTGACTGAATGCGGATGCCGGCCGGATCTGCATTTAGATAAATGAACGCGCCGCCGCGTATGTGTCGGAGGCGCGGCGGGAATGAAAGGAGAATCTTCTATGAAGGACAAGATCTTTGGAGTATTGCAGAGGGTCGGCCGTTCGTTTATGCTGCCGATAGCGCTGCTGCCGGTTGCGGGACTGCTTTTGGGTATAGGCAGCTCGTTTACGAACCAGACTATGCTGGAGGCGTATCATCTTACGGGGATAATACATCCCGGAAACTTTCTTTACACACTGCTTGACATAATGAATCAGGCGGGAAGCGTTGTCTTTAACAATCTGGCGCTGCTTTTTGCGATGGGTGTCGCAATAGGCATGGCAAAAAAAGAGAAAGAGGTCGCGGCGCTCTCGGGAGCCATCGCGTATCTCATAATGAATACGGCTATAAGCGCGCTGATCTCGGCGCGCGGCGGAGTTGAGGCCATGGCTGCCAATTCGACCACAGAGGTGCTGGGCATAACAACGCTCCAGATGGGCGTTTTCGGCGGTATCATAGTCGGACTCGGCGTTGCGGCGCTGCATAACAGGTTCTATAAAATACAGCTGCCGCAGGTGCTCTCATTCTTCGGCGGTACGAGATTTGTGCCGATAATATCGAGCGTGGTATTTCTGGCAGTGGGGATAGTTATGTTCTTCGTCTGGCCGGTCATCCAGACGGGTATCTCAAAGCTGGGCGCGCTGGTGCTCTCGTCGGGCTATGCAGGCACGTGGATATACGGCATCATAGAGCGCGCGCTGATACCTTTCGGTCTGCATCATGTTTTTTATATGCCGTTCTGGCAGACAGGTGTCGGCGGCGAGATGGTGGTTGACGGCACGCTCATCCAGGGCGCGCAGAATATATTCTTCGCACAGCTCGCGTCGCCGAACACTGCGGAATTCTCGGTGGAGGCAACAAGGTTTATGGCGGGCAAGTTCCCGTTTATGATATTCGGACTGCCCGGAGCGGCGCTTGCTATGTACAAATGCGCGAGACCGGAAAAGAGAAAGATCGTCGGAGGCCTTCTGATCTCGGCGGCGCTCACCTCGATGATAACCGGCATAACCGAGCCGCTCGAATTTACGTTCCTGTTCGTCGCGCCGCTCATGTATGCGGTGCACTGCGTGTTTGCGGGGCTTTCATATATGCTCATGCATATATTTAACGTAGGAGTGGGCATGACGTTCTCCGGAGGACTTATAGACATGACGCTGTTCGGTATCCTTCAGGGAAATGCGAAAACGCACTGGATATGGATCGTCGTTGTGGGAGCAGTGTATTTCGCGCTGTACTACCTTGTGTTCTCGTTTATGATAAAGAAGTTCAATTACAAGACTCCGGGCCGCGAGGCTGACGATGAGGAGACAAAGCTCTATACCCGCGCCGATATGAACGCTAAAAAGGAAGGCGCGAAGACCGCGGGAGGTGCGAACGATACGACTAGCGCGCTGATATTGAACGGTCTGGGCGGAAAGAGCAATATTTCCGATCTCGACTGCTGCGCGACAAGGCTTAGGGTGACCGTGAAGGATGCAGGGAAAGTAACGGACGCGATGCTGAGATCGAGCGGCGCTTCCGGCGTAATACACAAGGGCAACGGCGTGCAGGTGATATACGGACCGCAGGTATCGGTAATAAAGTCAAGGCTTGAAGATCTCATCGAAAGGCTCGATACCGATACGGCGCCTTTGGGTGAGGCGCCGCAGCAGGAAAAGACGGAGGCACCGAAAAGCACTGAAAAAAAGACGGGTTCATTTGAGATATATTCACCGCTCAAGGGACGCGTAATACCGCTTTCAGAGGTAGATGACGCGGCGTTCTCAAGCGGCGTTCTCGGCAGCGGAGCCGCGATAGAGCCGGCGGAGGGCAAGCTTTACGCGCCTGCCGACGGAGTGGTCGACAACCTGTTTGACACAAAGCATGCGATAGGCATAACGACTTCCGACGGCGCGGAGCTGCTTATCCACATAGGAATGGATACGGTAAAGCTGAAAGGCGAGCACTTCACGGCGCATGTCGGAAACGGTGACGAGATCAAAAAAGGCGATCTTCTCATAAGCTTTGACAAGGCTGAGATAGAAAAGGCAGGCTACAAGACCGTGACCCCTGTGGTGGTATGCAACACCGAGGAATATGCGTCGGTAGAGCTCACGGGCTCGGGGGATACGCTGCCGGGTGACAGACTTTTAAAGATAGAAAGATAACAGGTATGCCGCAGGCTGAGAATGGTCGGCCTGCGGCATATCATATTTTTAAATTAATGACAGAATGCATGAAAAAAGCTTGAAATCATACTCATTTTATGATAAAATATACACAATAAAATTTCTTACGCAGGGAGGCGGAATTAATGATCACAATCACGGGAAAGGGTGTGTACGGCGCAGTTGCGATCGGTAAGATCTCGGTGTTCAGCCGCGGTGAGGTGACCGTAAAAAGAGCGCATGTCGAGGATCTTGAAGCCGAGAAAGCAAGATTTGAGGCGGCAAAGGCAAAGACCATAGAGGAGCTTGGCGAGATATATGAAAAAGCGCTTAAAGAGGTCGGCGAGGCGAACGCGCAGATCTTTGAGATACATCAGATGATGGTAGAGGACGATGATTACAACGATTCGATAAAGAATATTATCGACACCCAGAAGGTCACTGCAGAGTATGCCGTGGCGGTGACGGCGGACAATTTCGCGGCTATGTTTGCGGCGATGGACGACGCGTACATGCAGGCGAGGGCGGCGGACGTCAAGGACATATCAAACAGGATAATAAAGAATCTCACAAGCGCGCAGCAGGAGGGGACGGTATCGGATGAGAATGTTATAATCTGTGCCGACGATCTCGCTCCGAGCGAGACTGTTTCGCTCGATAAGGATAAGGTGCTCGCATTCGTGACGGCGCACGGTTCGTCAAATTCTCATACCGCCATCCTGGCGAGAACGATGAATATACCGGCGGTCATAGGCACGGGAGACGAGATGCTTGAGAAGGTCTCGGACGGCGTGATGGCGATAGTTGACGGATACACAGGCAAAATATACATCGATCCCGATGATGCGACCATGGAGGAGATGAAGTCGAAGCAGGCTAAGGATGTTGAGCGGAAAAAGCTCTTGCAGGAGCTGAAGGGCAAGGACAACGTCACGATCGACGGAAAAAGGATAAACGTCTATGCCAACATCGGAGGACCGCAGGACATAGGAGCTGTGCTTCTGAACGACGCCGGCGGAATAGGTCTTTTCCGCAGCGAGTTTCTGTATCTCGAGAGCAGCGATTACCCGACCGAGGAGGAGCAGTTCAGGGCGTATCGTAAGGTGATAGAGAGCATGGCGGGGAAGAAGGTAATAATAAGGACGCTCGACATCGGCGCCGACAAGCAGGTGGATTATTTCGGGCTGGGCAAGGAGGACAATCCAGCGCTCGGTTTCAGGGCGATAAGGATATGTCTGAAGCGTCCTGAGATCTTCAAGACGCAGCTCCGCGCGCTTTACCGCGCGTCGGTATACGGAAGTCTGGGTATAATGTTCCCGATGATAACCTCGGTAAGCGAGATAGAAAAGATCATGAAGATAGTGGAAGAGGTCAAGGCGGAGCTTACGGAGCAGGGGCTTGGATACAGCAGCGATGTGGAGCTCGGCATCATGATCGAGACGCCCGCGGCGGCTATAATAAGCGACAAGCTTGCGCCGCTGGTAGACTTTTTCAGTGTTGGAACGAACGATCTCACGCAGTACACGCTCGCGGTAGACAGACAGAATCCGAACCTTGAGGACTTCTGTGACACGCACCATGAGGCGATCCTGCGGCTGATAGAATTTGCCGCGAAAAACGCGCATGAACACGGCGCATGGATAGGAATCTGCGGAGAGCTTGGAGCGGATACGTCACTTACGGAGACGTTCCTGCGGATGGGCATAGACGAGCTTTCGGTATCGCCGAGCTTCGTGCTGCCGGTACGCGATGCGGTAAGAAAGACAGATCTGAGCAGGTAAAACTTTACGGGAGGACCCATAAAGCGATAGTCGAAACATTGCGTCTGTGTATTGAAAGATTTCCTGAGATCGAGAGAAACGGAGGTAATCGATATGATGACGACTTTATTTGATGAAGAGACTGTATTGAAAGCCGCTTTCGCGGAAAAGGACAGGGAGAAAGCTGAGGCAAGAGAGGCCGGAAGACTGGAAGGTGAAAAACGCGGCGAAGAAAACAGCAGGCTGCTCATACTCGGGCACATGGTGAGAAACGGCGGTTTCACGATCGAGAAGGCTCTTGAGATCTCCGGTATACCCAAGGATGAATGGGATAAATATATATCGAAGCTCAGCTGAGGGGATGTTTTCTCAAAGCTCGGACAGCACTGCGGCAGGCTCACGCCTGCCGTTTTTCTATTGCCATTAACAACAGCAATGTGATATTGCTGATTCGTATTCATAAGAAATCCACTTATTTAAAAGCTGCGCATATCACCTTAGTTTCAAATTTTGAATTTACTAAAAAAGTTTCAAAAAAAGGATGCATTTCTTGAAAAAGATGACAGCGTGTGAAAAAGCGGTTGACAAACTCCTTTTGCTGTAGTATAATATTATTTGCAGTACGTAACTGCGGAAATACGGTAATACGGTAGGAGGAAAAAACAAATGATGGAAAAACAAGGAAACCTGATGCAGTTCAGGCCCGATATCAAGGTCGTGGATGCGACGATACGTGACGGAGGGCTTGTCAACAACTTCTTCTTTGAGGACGAGTTCGTGAAGAAGCTCTATGAGACAAATGTCAAGGCCGGGATCGACTATATGGAGTTCGGCTACAAAGCGTCGAAGGAGATCTTTAACGAGAAGGAGTTCGGAAAGTGGAAGTTCTGTGACGAGGAATCGATCAGGAGCATCGTCGGTGACAACGATACCGATCTGAAGATCGCTGTCATGGCAGACGTGGGAAGAACGGATTTCAAGAAGGACATAATCCCGAGAAGTGAAAGCGTAATCGACATGGTGAGGGTAGCGACGTACATAAACACCATGCCGGCGGCGATAGAGATGGTGGAATACTGCCACTCGCTCGGCTATGAGACGTCATGCAACATAATGGCTGTTTCGACGGCGAGGGAGAGCGACATAAATCTCGCGCTTGAGCTTTTGGGCGAGAGCAGCGTTGACGTAATATACCTCGTTGACAGTTACGGTTCGCTTTATCCCGAGCAGATACGCGATTTTTCATTCAAGTATCAGAAGATCGCGCAGAAGTACGGAAAAAAGGTCGGGATACATGCGCATAACAATCAGCAGCTTGCGTTTGCGAACACGATCGAGGCATGCGCATACGGTGTGAGCTACCTTGATGCAACGATGGGCGGCATGGGCAGAGGCGCGGGAAACTGCAGCCTTGAGCAGCTTATGGGCTTTTTGAAGAATCCGAAGTACAAGATCGTTCCCGTACTTAAGTTCATCCAGAACGAGATATTGAAGCTCAAGGAGCAGGGCGTTGTCTGGGGCTACGATATTCCGTATCTTTGCACGGGAATACTTAATCTCCATCCGCGCGCGGCTATCGCGGCGGTAAAGAGTAATGACAAGAATTACTCTGATTTTTACATAGGTCTCTGGGACAGAGATGATTGATGAGTCATTGTTGAAAAAAGAGCAGCGCGGAGCTGCTCTTTTATATTTTGCTGTTCAATATCGCCTCTGCCATCCTTACGGCGCGGGCGTTTTCTTTTACGTCATGTACCCTCACAAACATCGCGCCTTTTACACAGGCTATGACGGAGGCTGCGACCGTGCCTTCTACGCGCTCGTCTTTGGGCAGATCCAATGTGAGACCTATCATCGATTTGCGCGATACCCCGAGAAGGACCGGGTACCCGAGCTCCTTGAGCGCGTCAAGCCTGTTCGTTATATAAAGGTTCTCTTCAAGCGTTTTTGCAAACCCTACACCGGGATCGAAGATGATCTTATCGTCCGGTATGCCCGCCTCCTTGGCTATACCGACGGATACGCGGAGATCAGCGATCACGTCATTCAAGAAGTCGTTATAGCCGGTGTCGGCGCGGTTATGCATAAGACATACCGCGGCGTTGTATTCCTTTGCCGCCACGGCACAGCCGCGGTCGTGCTTGAAGCCCCATATGTCGTTCAGCAGATCGGCGCCCGCGTCCAGTGCGGCGCGCGCGACAGCGCTTTTATATGTGTCTATCGAAACGGGAATGTCAAAACGTGACTTTATCGCGCTTATGACAGGCACGACGCGCGCCGTTTCCTCCTCGTCGCTGACCGGGATATAGCCGGGGCGCCTCGATTCGCCGCCTACGTCTATTATCTCCGCTCCGTCGTTTATCATTTCCTCGGTGCGGCGCAGCGCCGCGTCGAGAGTGTTGTAACGCCCGCCGTCGGAAAATGAATCGGGGGTCACATTCAGTATCCCCATTATATGAGTCCTGTTTTCGTCAAAGTTTTTGTTGCCTATTATCATATCTCTGTTTCTCCTGAATATTTTGTTACGCTCTTATGAAGCCGTTGCGTTTTTCCTGCGGCCAGTAGCATTCGTCCGCCGCGCCGCAGCAGAAGCAGAGCCGTGAGCGCTTGTCGGCATCGTAGAGCACCGATGCTAATGTGCCCGAAACGGAGCCTTGGTTTCTGTGACCCAGTATTGCCTCCGCTGCCGCTTCCGTTTCCTCCTCAGTAAACCCGCACTGCGGCATTATTATGCGCGCATTTTCCGCGCCCGCCTCGTGGTGCGGCATACCGCTGTAGCGGCCCGTGTCGTGCAGGAGCGCGGCGGCGTAGAACAGCTCCTTGTCTATCGGAAGCCCGTTTTCAAGTATCGAAATATATCCGATCCTCGCGGTGTCGAGTGAATGCTCTATTCCGTGGAGGCAGAATTTTCTGTCCCTCTCCTTGGCGTTTATCCTTTCCATGCATCTCTTAAAAAGAGGATGCTCGTATATCCTTCGGCATCTTTTCATTTGTCGGCTCCCTTCGTTTGGTTTGTGAGATCTATAACGCGCTTTGCCTCGGCAAGGATAGAGAGCGAGCCGAAGATGAGCACGTTGTCAAAGCCGCATGCCTCGGCTGCGGCTTCCGCTATCGATCCGCAGCTTTTTGCGGGCACGCCGTTCTTTCTGAATTCCCCGGCTAGTATCCCGGCGTTTAATCCCCGCGGCCCCGGAGGCGTTACGGTGTATACATGCCCGGCGATATGCGCTGTGTGCGCCGCTATGCCGGCATAGTCCTTGTCCTTGAAGCAGCCGCAGATGATAGCGGTGCTGCCGCTCAGGTATATTCCTGCGGATGCCGCAAGCTCCGCCGCCGCGGCGGGATTGTGCGCTCCGTCGAGGATGAATTTGCCTATCCGTTCAAAGCGGAATCCCCATTTTGCTGAGTGAAGTCCCCGCCTTACCGCATCGTCTCCGATGCCCAGCACCTCGGCAGCCTTTACGGCCGCCGCCGCGTTTTTTAACTGATATGTCCCCGGCAGACTTATCTCAAGCGATTTAGTGTCCCCGAGATCAAAGACCGTTCCCGTGTCCGAATAGCGTATGTTTTCGGGATGGCCGGCGATATACAGCGTTGTGTCCATCTTTGCCGCGGCATCCCGGAGCACATCCGTCACTTCGCCGGACTGTTCCGCCGTTACCGCAGGCACACCGTGCTTTATGATACCCGCTTTTTCAAGAGCTATGCTCTTAAGATCGTCCCCGAGGAAAGCGGTGTGGTCGAGCGAAACGGATGTTATAACGGAGAGCTCGGGCGCCTTTAAGACGTTTGTGGAATCGAGCCTTCCGCCCATCCCGCACTCTATTATCGTATGATCGGGCATATGCTTTTCAAACAGCAGAAATGCCGCCGCAGTCTCGGCTTCAAATGAGGTTATGTATATGCCGCGGTTCTCAAGCACCGTGATCGGCTTTATGAGCCTTTCTATACATTCGGCATAGTCGCTGCCGCTTACCGGTGTGCCGTTTATCGTAAACATTTCAAGATGCTCAGCGACGGCGGGGGAGGAGAACCTTCCCACACTGTATCCGGCGCTTTTCAGTATCGCCTCAAGAAAAGCGCCGACGGAGCCCTTTCCGTTTGTGCCTGCGATATGCACCGTTTTTATCCTGTCCTGGGGATCGCCCAGCTCCGACATCAGCGCGCTTATATTCCCAAGCCCCGGCGCTATCCCTCGCGCAGCAAGCCCGTCCGTAAATTTTTTTGCTTCCGTATACAGCATCCGATCATTCCTTCCTGCCGCAAAAGCGGCATGTGTTCGAATTTTATTATAGCACAGCCGGAGAAGATTTGCAATAGTGGGTTTTGTAACAGAATATCGGCACGGTCATCTTGGCTGTTTCGGTCAGATCAAAAAAGGTGCGTCGGATCTCTTGCTGATGCACCCTATTGAGAGGTCATATACGCTGTCCTTTTCCTCTGTGAGGATGGTTTTCAGCATATTCCGCAGCTGCAGTCATAAATTCGCCGTCATCCATTTCATCAAAATAGCTGCGCTGCCATGCAGTATAGTCAAAGTTCTCACGTTTAATGACGGAAATAAATTGTTCGGCTCCTACTATACCGAGTTTTTCTACTAAGCAAGACAATCCTGCATCCATGATTTCAATAGTATTATACATAGTCATCCCTCCGTTCTGGTTATAAACTCTACCGGGGTCACAAGCTTTATTTCATTTGTTTGATATTTCAAAAGCCTGTCATCTGTTGAAATGAAGTAATCACATCCTGCCAATATTGCACACGCAATATGACAGGCGTCTTTTTCTTTTATTCCGGTTTTTTTGATGTTTTCAGCCATTGCATTTATTTCATCAACATGTTCGACTCCGACATAAAAAGATTCATTATCTTCCATGAATTTTAAAATAGTCTCTTTTTTCTTCTGCAGTCTGTTTCTGCTGTTTTCAAATTCTAATACGTAAGATGTAACAAGTTCAAGTTCCCTGTTTTTAATGGATTCTTGAATATACAGCTTTGCTTGTGTCTCCAAATGGATCCGTATATGTGTCTGGTCATCATAAGGACGATTATAACAACAATTATCCAAATATATTCTCATACAATCTCACTTCCGTAAGTCTTATTCCGGGGGTGTCGCTTATGCGATCTTTTTCTTTATTATAGCATATTTACGGCTGTTGTCAATACTTTTTTGGAACATATACTTTTTTAATCTGCCGCCGTTATAATCATATCAGATCAATACAATATGCAGAGTGGTCTTGGAAAGGAGAATGGTAATCTTTATATTCTATGCTGTAGATACGAGCGGGAACGAGACCGTCTATACCGTGACTCTGACAGAGCGCATCGGGCAGACGTCCCGCGGAGCAGGCAGACAAATGCGCAATACGGTTTTCTGAACAGGATGAAACGGCATATACTCATCTCCTTAAAAAAAAGCGTTGCATATATCGGCGGTTTGGTGTATAATATATTACATGGAAGGCTGAGGCTTTGTTTTTCGATCGGGGTGGATGCTTTGAAGATCAAGATCACAGCGGTACTGGCGGCTGCGGTCGCGGCGGCTTTTGCCGCGGCGCCCGCTGCCTTTGCGTATGCCGATACGGCGGCGGGGGCGTGCGTTGTAAACGCCGTCACGGGAGAGATCGTTTTTGAGCGGGACAGCGGCACTCGGCTGCCGATGGCGAGCACTACTAAGATAATGACGCTCGTTACAGTGCTTGAAAACTCGGAGCCGGACGAGGTCGTGACGATCTCGGCAGAGGCGGCGTCTGCCGAAGGGTCCTCGGCGTATATCTCTGCGGGGGCGAGGATGACGGTGCGCGATCTCTGCTACGGGCTCATGCTCAATTCGGGGAATGACGCCGCGGTGGCGCTTGCGGAGCATGTGAGCGGCAATACCGACGATTTTGCGGCGGAGATGACGGCTCTTGCGCATGAGATCGGCGCGTTCGATACGGCGTTTAAAAACCCTAACGGACTTAACGCGGAGGGGCATTACACCACTGCTCGGGACCTCGCGGAGATCACGCGCTGCGCGATGAAAAATGAGGAGTTCCGCGAGATCGTTTCAACGAGATCGTATACCGCCGCCGAAACTCTCGCCGACGGGACCGTAAAACAGCTGGAGTACATAAACCACAACAAGCTGCTGGGAAGCTATGACGGATGCATCGGCGTCAAGACCGGCTACACCGAGTCTGCCGGACGCTGCCTCGTGAGCGCGGCGGAACGCGGAGGCGCGGAGTATATCGCGGTGACGCTCCATTCGAAAAACGACTGGGCGGAGCATCGTGAGATGCTTGATCTTGCGTTTTCGGGGACCAGGATGGTCGAGGCTGTAAGCGAGGGCGAATGCGTGAGGCATATAGTCTCGGGCGGCGAGGATTGTGAGATCGTGGCGGCGGAAGGATTTTCTGTGCCGGTAAACGGCGATAAGGGCGCGGACATCACGGTCAAGGTCGAGGTATCGGACGATATAGCGCCGCCTCTCAACAAGGGCGAGAAGGTCGGAGTGCTTAGGATATACTGCGGCGGCGAGCAGGTCGGCTGCGTGGACGCGGAAGCCGGGTCGGATATGGCGGCGGCAGAGCCGGAATACAGGATAAAGCCTTGCTTTTTCACGACCCTGAAAAGGATGATAAAAAGCATATTTGGATAAAATGAAAGGATATACAGATGGGTGAGATAGTAAGACTTCAGAAATACATCGCAATGAGCGGCGCGGCATCGCGCCGCGCTGCGGAAAAGATGATAGACGAGGGCAGAGTGAGCGTAAACGGCAAGCGCATAACGGAGCAGGGCGTGAAGGTAGAGGTCGGCTGCGACACGGTTGAGATAGACGGAAAGCCCGTAAAGGCTGAGACGAAAAAGATATATATCGCGCTCAACAAGCCTGCCGGATACGTTACCACGCTTCACGATCAGTTTGGCAGACCTACCGTGTCGGATCTCGTTTCAAACGATATCCACACAAGAGTTTTTCCCGTGGGAAGGCTCGACTATGAGACCGAGGGCCTGCTGCTCATGACCAACGACGGCGTATGGGCGAACAAGGTCGCGCATCCGCGCTATGAGTCCACGAAGCGGTACTATGCCGTTTTAAAAGGCGTGCTTACGATCCCGTCGTTAAACAAGATCAGAAGGGGCGTAGTGATAGACGGAAAAAAGACCTCTCCCTCGGAATGTGAGATAATAGAGATCCAGAGCGGATTGACGCTTGTGGAGATAACCATCCATGAGGGCAGGAACAGGCAGGTGCGAAAGATGTTCGAGGCCGTGGGCAATCCCGTAAAGGAGCTCAAGCGCGTTCAGATAGGAAACGTGGAGCTGGGGAACCTTGCCGAAGGCAGATGGAGACACCTCACATCGGGCGAGATAAGCTACTTCATGAACAAGTGACAGAAGTTTTTTTCGTTATTCTATTGCATTGACACGGGAATTGTGCTATAATAACTTGTGTTCAACGGGCGAAATTACCCCAAAACACCCGTAAAGACCGCATTTTGCGGCCTGATACACTATAATTGGAACGAGGTAGACAAAAAAATGATCATTATTATGAAGGATACCGCGTCCGCGAAGGATATTGACGCGGTCGAGAAGAAACTCACGAGCTTCGGGTTCCAGACACACCCGATCTACGGTGAGAAAAAGACTGTTATAGGAGCTATAGGCGACAAGCGCCAGATAAGCATGAATGAGATCCTGCTCATGAACGGGGTCGAGAACGTGGTGCCGATCATGCGCCCGTACAAGCTTGTTTCGAAGGAGCTCATACGTGAAAAATCTGTAATAGACGTAGGCTGCGGCGTTACAGTGGGCGGAAACAGGCTCGCGGTGTTCGCGGGTCCCTGCGCGATAGAAGGCAAGGAGCAGTTTGCGAAGGTCGCAAGACTCGTTAAGGCGTCGGGTGCGAATATACTCCGCGGCGGCGCGTTCAAGCCGAGAACTTCACCGTATTCATTCGGCGGACTTGAAGGCGAGGGCCTTGAGATCATGCGCGCGGCGGGCGACGAGCTCGGTATGCCGATCTGCACCGAAGTAATGGACACGCGTGATGTTGAGCTTGTTGCAAAATATGCCGATATTATCCAGATCGGCGCGAGAAATATGCAGAACTTCAAGCTTTTGAGAGAAGTGGGAAAGCTTGACAAGCCGATACTTTTGAAGAGAGGCCTTGCAAGCACGATAGAGGAATGGCTCATGGCTGCGGAATACATAATGTCCGAAGGCAACGAGAAGGTCATCCTCTGCGAGAGAGGAATAAGAACCTACGAGACATCGACGAGAAATACGTTTGACGTGAGCGCGATCCCGGTAACGCAGGAGCTTTCGCATCTGCCGATAATCGCGGATCCGAGCCATGCTACGGGAACATACAAGTATGTTGCGCCGGTAGCAAAGGCTGCGATAGCCGCGGGAGCTGACGGACTTATGATCGAGGTCCACGACTGTCCGGAATGCGCGTCATCGGACGGACCGCAGTCGCTGAAGCCCGAGAAGTTCGATAAGCTCATGAAGGAGCTGAAGGGCATCGCCGACGCTGTCGGACGCGAGCTCGCGCTGTAAGCTATGCTTGGCTATATGGGTCCCGACGGGACGTTCACGCAGCAGGCTGCGATAGAATGGTCCGGCGGGAGAGAGGAGCTGCGTGAATTCCCGACCATCGCCTCGGCGATAAAGGCGGTGGATACAGGTGAGATCGAGCGGTGTATAGTGCCTATAGAGAACAGCCTGAACGGCAGCGTTACGCTTACGCTCGACACGCTTGCCTTCGATGCGGACGTGTATATCACCGATGAGCATATCCTGAGGATAGCTCAGAACCTTATGATAAAAAAAGGCGCCGATATTTCGGGCATAAAGACTATAATCTCGCATCCTCAGGCACTCGGGCAGTGCTCCAGGATGCTTGAGCGCGATTTTGCGGGAGTGGAGCTGAAGGCGGCGGAATCGACCGCGAAGGCGGCAAAGATAGCCGCGGAAAGCGACGGCAGCGTTGCCGCTATCACCTCGGAGGTGACCGCGTCGCTCTACGGGCTTGAGATAGCGCGCGCCGCGTGCAACGACGACACAAATAATTTCACCAGGTTCGCGGTGATCGAAAAGCACAGGAGCCTTGAGGTCTCGGGTCATGATAAGACGTCGATAGTCTTTTCGACGGAGCATGCGCCGGGCTGCCTGTACAGGGCGCTTGGCGTGTTTGCGGCAGAGAATATAAATATGCTCAAGATCGAGTCGCGTCCCGTGAAGAGCGAGGCGGGGAAGTATGTGTTTTTTATCGATATCGAGGGCAATACGGACGATGCGAGGGTATACTTTGCGCTTGAGAACGTTCGTGAAAACTCGATGTTCTATAAATTCCTGGGCAGCTACAGAAGAAGAGAGATATAATAAAAAAAACCATCGCAGAGTCCGCGGTGGTTTTTATAATATGAATATAGCATGCACAAGCAATGCTATTGTTATTATACAACGTTTTTTTCGAAATTGCAAGGGGTAGATATGAAAAAATGAGTAAAATTTTTAAAAGTTCAATTGCCAAAGTAAATTCCAGTGTAATAATTTACAAACCAGAATTTAAACTGGCAAATTAAATACCAGAATTTAAATTGGCAAACCCAATTATAATTCATTTGTGCTATAATGAAATTAGTAGT
>DVNB01000048.1 GCA_018714695.1 Candidatus Ornithomonoglobus merdipullorum
CATTCTCTCAATGATACCGGTGACACACCGAGATTTGCCGCGCATGTTTTAAGCGACAGCTCTGCATGCGATTTACGATATTCAACCGCATCGTTTTTGAACTCCTGTGAATACTTTTTCTGTGTAGCCATTTTATTGCCTCCTCATATGCTATATTATATCACATATGCTGATTTTGCGAAAGCTTTAACCTGTACGTTTTTTATTCTACCACTACCCTCCGTCTACCCTATTGCGGGAAATGTACCGTTTATAAAACATGTATGAACAAAGTTTTAATATTGACTTTTGTGTCGTAATGTGGTATAATTTTCATTGTCGGGGAAGCTAATGGTATATTGTATACCGGAGACAAATTCCGGGGTACGGGGGTATTGATAAATGGTTTTTTCAAGCATGGTGTTTTTGTTTTATTTTTTGCCGTTGGTGCTGCTTGTGTATTATATTGCACCTGCAAAGGCAAAGAATCCGATCCTTTTTGTTGCCGGTCTTGTGTTTTATGCATGGGGCGAGCCGGGATATGTTCTTTTGCTGTTGTTTTCGGCGGTATTTAATTATGCGTCCGGGCTTTTCATAGAGAAAACGGATAGGAAACGCGCGGCGATCGTCATAAATGCCGCCGTCAATATAGGTATTCTGGTATATTTCAAATATACCGGATTTCTGATCGGCACAGCGGGGAATATGTTCGGATTTTCGGCGCCGTCGCTTAATATTGCACTGCCTATAGGCATATCATTTTACACATTCAAGGCGCTGTCGTATACGATCGATGTGTACAGGGGAAACGTGCGGGCGGAGCGCGGCTTTATCGAGTTCGGACTGTATCTGGCTATGTTTCAGCAGCTTACCGCGGGACCTATCGAAAGATATGTGAATGTCAGAAAGCAGCTGCACAGAAGGCGGGTTTCCGGCAGGATGTTTCTGAACGGAGCCGCGCGGTTCTGTGCCGGGATGTGCAAGAAGGTGCTTATCTCCGATACGATAGGCGTCGTATGGACCACGGTCAGCGGCTCCGAGCTTTCCGGGCTTTCGGCTGCGATGGCATGGCTCGGTATAGCTGCCTATACGTTTCAGATATATTTTGACTTTTCGGGCTATTCCGATATGGCGATAGGTCTCGGTTCAATGTTCGGGTTCAAGACCTTGGAGAATTTCAAGTATCCATACATTTCGCGGAGCATAACGGAATTTTGGCGCAGATGGCACATAAGTCTCGGAACATGGTTTCGTGAGTACGTGTACATACCGCTCGGCGGAAACAGGGTCGGCAGATGGAGATGGTATATAAATATCCTTATCGTGTGGATGCTTACCGGGCTGTGGCACGGCGCAAGCTGGAATTTTGTGCTGTGGGGGCTGTTTTACGCGGCACTGCTCGTTATCGAAAAGATGTTCCTGCTTGACAGGCTCAAAAAAATAGGCGGATTTGCATGTATATACACGATTTTTTTTGTTATGATCGGCTGGGTGCTGTTCTCGGTCGAGGATGTTTCGGGTATATGGAGCTACCTGTGTGCCATGTTCAACTTCGGACATCTTGGATTCGGCGAGAGTGAGTTTCTCTATACGTTCATCTCGTATTTCTGGCTGTTTGTCGCGGCGGCGGTGATCGGCTCAGGAATGCCCAAGCGGATATACGACAGGCTCATCCCCAAACGCTTTGTATGGATAAAGTACATCGCTGCGGCATTGGGGCTTGTGCTCTGCACGGCATACATGGCGGACGGCACATTCAATTCATTTTTGTACTTTAAATTCTAAGCGCCGCGGATCGGAGGTTTTTGTGGTGAACTGGACCGGCTTAAAAAACAGAGTGTGTAAAAAGAATATTTATGAGCTGACCGCGATAGGCGCGGCGGCGCTGTATATACTTATCTCGGCAGTGGCTGTGCTGCATCCCTCCCGCGCCATGTCGGAGAATGAGAACAGGGAGCTTGCAGGATTCCCGGAATTCAGTTTTGAGCGCCTGGTAAATGGAGAATTCATGACCGATTTTGAAGCGTATGCCGCGGATCAGTTCAGATGGCGTGACGCCGCCGTATCGCTGAAGGCCGATGCGGAGTATCTCACAGGCAGGAAAGAGAATAACGGCGTATTTTTCGGAGATGACGGATACCTCATAGCGCGTCCGCCGGAATATTCGAGCGAGACGATAGATAAGAATATGGAAGCGATAGCGCAGCTTGCCGAGGTAGAGAAGCCGGAGATAACGGTGGCGGTCGTACCGACCGCGTTTGAGGTGCTGCGCGATAAGCTACCAGCCAAAGCATATGACGACAGGATCGAGCGCGCTCTCGCTCGGGTGGAGGAAAAGGCGGCTGAGACTGACGTCACTTTATGCAATACAATGAAGGTGCTTGAGCTGCACCGCGGCGAGGACATTTTCTACCGCACAGACCATCACCAGACAGCGTTGGGCAGCTATTACACCTATTGCGCGCTGGCGGGATGTCTGGGCTACGATGCGCACGGACTTGACGAGTATGACACCGAGGTGCTCTCGGACAACTTTTACGGGACCTCGTGGTCAAAGGCGGCTTTGACGTTTGCGAGACCGGACACGGTAATGAAATACAGCCTGCGCGGCGGCGCGCAGAAGCGGGTAGAGATACCTGGAGCGGATGTCAATTTTGACGGGCTTTACGCGATGGACCGGCTTTCGGGAAAGGACAAATATTCCGTGTATCTTGACGGCAATCATCCGCTTACGGTCATCCATGCCGACAACGGCACGGGACGTAATCTCGCGGTGTTCAAGGACTCATACGCGCACAGCGCCGCGCAGTTCCTGTCGGATCATTTTGACACGATCCATCTTATAGATATGAGGTATTATAACGATGACGTGATAAGGTACATAGGCGAGAACGGCATAACGGACATACTTGTACTCTACAGCGCGGATGAATTCATGGCTGACGACAACCTCACAAAGGCGGGAGATCTTGCGCTCACGAGCGATTATCTGCGTCCGCCATACGGAGTTCTAGGAGAGACGGAGCCGGTCGGAGACGATTATTTTGCTGACGCGGTCATATTGGGCGATTCGCTCGTTGACGGATTCAGTTACAGCGCGAATATCCCAGCGAGGTTCGTCTGCAAGACCTCGGTGAACACCCGCACCGTATACACTGAAACTCTCGAGGACAGCGGACAGACGCTTATCGATACGATGCTCGGCACGAACGCGTCAAAGTTCTACATAATGCTCGGCATCAATGAGGTGAGCTACACACCGCCTGAAAGATACAAGGAAGATTACAGAAAGATCATAAGGGACATCAGGGTGCAGAACGCGGAAAGTGTAGTTTACATAATGTCGGTGCTGCCGGTCGCGCACTCGGTCGAAGAGGAAGGGCAGATCAGCAAGGAGAAGATCGACGCGTACAACGAGGTCTTAAAGGAGCTTGCGATGGAGGAGAGCTGCTATTATCTAGATATAGGGAGCGTATTTGCGGAACCGGACGGCTATCTGAGCGAAGATGCGGCGGCTGACGGCATACACGTCGGCGCTGATCACCACCGAAGATGGGAGGAGTATCTTAAGACACACGCTGTGAATGCGGCAAGCAGCGTCACAGCGGCGGCAGCCGTAAAGCTGTATACCGGCGGCGGCAGCGCGGATCTTGAAGGGTTTGCAAATGAGATGCTCTCGGCTGTGGAGTTCAGGGATAA
>DVNB01000049.1 GCA_018714695.1 Candidatus Ornithomonoglobus merdipullorum
GTTTTCACTCGCAGCATTCGTCGTGTGGATAACCTCATTTTTACGCAAAAATTCTCAAAAAAATTTATTTTTATTTTCTACGTTTTGCACAATGCCTTTATTATGCGATTTTTCATACCTGAGTAGTAACGCAGCCCGCAAATGCGGCTCATCCTGTGTGATCTGCGGTCCATAAAAATAAGAGCAGCCGCCGCTGCTCATACATATCCGTTTTGCCTCAGCACCGGCAGAAGCCGCTTGGCAACAAGCGCCGCTACAGCGCATGAAGCAACGTCACCCGGGATGAACACGATAAAACAATAGACCAAAAGTTTATAAATACCTATAGGATTGTTTCCCGACACATAATTGCTTATTATATAATAGTATACCAGACCAAATGCGTAAACAAGCACCAATCCTGCAAGCGATGCGGCAAAAAGCCTCAAAAAAGACAGGCTCTCCGCTTTTTCCGCAAGTTTGCCCGTAACGAACGCACCGGCGCAAAAGCCTAATATGTATCCGAACGTCGGAACCGCCACATATCCTATGCCCCCGCCCTGCGTAAACACAGGAACCCCGAGCAGGCCTATGATTATGTAGATAGCAATGCTGAACGCGCCGCGTCGGCTGCCCAAAAGCAGTCCTGCCATTGTTGTAAACAGTGTTTGCAGTGTAAACGGACATACCGGCACCGGTATCTTTATAAAAGCACCGACTGCCGCAAGCGCGGCAAAAACCGCGCACAGACAAATATCTCTCGTTTTCAATTTCATAAATACCTCCATACCACGCCTGAGCGGCGTTAATTGTAAACTTATATCTTGTTTACATTATACCATACATATAGCTATTTGTCAACCTTTATTCATTATTTGAGGTTTACATTCATCAGTCCTCTTTTATTTCCATAGACATGCAATTTACATAAATCCTTTCATACTACTTGACTAATGCGTAATAATTATGGTATAATATTAATAATGATACGCTGAAGCAGGATCGCTTCGCGCGATTGCAGAGAATCAAATTTCGTCCGCGTTTATTACGCAATTCCGCCATCCGTGCGCCGCATAGACCGGAAATATTGCGCGCATAACAGGGATGATATACGCCGGCGAATACACGAGACACAACATAAGGAGGATTTTAATGGCAAAAACCAAAAAACTGAAGATCATACCGATAGGCGGTCTTGATGAGATCGGAAAAAATCTGACCGCCTTCGAATACGGAAACGAGATAATAATCGTTGACTGCGGAATGGCATTCCCGGACGATGACATGCCCGGTGTTGATATGGTAATAAACGACATCACATATCTTGTCCGAAACAGTCAGAAGATACTCGGCATATTCCTGACTCACGGTCACGAGGACCACATAGGAGGACTTCCTTATTTCCTAAAGGAGATAAACGTACCCGTCTACGGGACAAGGCTTACGTTGGGGCTTGTGGAACATAAGCTCAAGGAACACAACATCCTATCCAGTGTAAAGCTCGTAAGGACACGTGCCGGTCAGATAATCGAGGCAGGAAACAATTTCTCGGTCGAATTCATCGCAACGAATCATTCCATTGCGGATTCGGTCGCGCTCGCAATAAAAACCCCGGTCGGCACATTGGTGCACATGGGCGACTGGAAGATCGACTCGACGCCGATCGTCGGCGGGATGATAGATCTTGCCCGCTTTGGTGAGCTCGGTAAGGAAGGAGTGCTTGCATTGATGTCAGACTCCACGAACGTCGAGCGCCCGGGCTACGCGATGAGTGAGAGAACGGTCGGCGAAAAATTCGAGCAAATATTCAAAGACTGCAACAAGCGTATAATCGTGGCAACATTCGCGTCCAATGTACACAGAGTTCAGCAGATCATAGATGCTGCTGCCAAGAACGGCAGAAAAGTTGCCGTATCGGGCCGAAGCATGGAAAATATCGTCGAGATCTCGATACTTCTCGGCTACATGAAAGTTCCCGAGGGCACACTTATTAATATCGACAATATCAAAAAATACAGACCGAGCCAGGTCGTGATAATAACAACCGGCTCACAGGGAGAGCCGATGAGCGCCCTCACAAGAATGGCATATTCCGATCACAGAAAGGTAGAGGTAACAAAGGATGATCTTATAATCATCTCTGCATCTCCGATACCCGGGAATGAAAAATCGGTCTCAAACGTAATAAACGAGCTTTTCAAGATCGGTGCAGAGGTCATATACAAATCACTTATGGACGTACATGTATCCGGTCACGCATGCCGCGAGGAGCTGAAGCTCATGATCTCGCTCATAAAGCCGAAATTCTTTATCCCCGTGCACGGTGAACACCGTCATCTGGTGCTCCACAAGGCACTGGCGGAAAGCGTGGGAATACCGAGCGAGCGCTGCTTTGTTCTCGAAAACGGCTCTGTGCTTGAGATGGATCAGAACAGCGCCAAAGTATCCGGCTCGGTTCCCGCGGGACATGTTCTTGTGGACGGACTCGGCGTCGGAGATGTAGGCAACATAGTTCTGCGTGACAGAAAGCACCTTGCACAGGACGGTCTGATAATAGTGGTCGTAGCGATCTCACACGACACGCACAAAATGGCTTCTAAACCGGATGTTATCTCACGCGGTTTTGTATATGTACGAGAGGCTGAGCGGCTTATAGACGGCATCAGAGACATATCCGCGGACGCTGTGGAATCATGTACGGCAAAGCGCAACGTTGACTGGGCAATGATGAAAAGCACGATCAAAAACTCAGTAGCAAAATTTATTTATGACAAAACAAAACGTAATCCGATGATCCTTCCGATCATTGAAGAAGTATGATAAACGCAACGGCTGCCGCAAAATACATATGCGGCAGCCGTTTTTTATGGTGTTTTCAATCATCTTCCGATTTATTTAGGAAAAAAATAACGGACACATAAGTGTCCGCTTTTTTGGGAGATAAATAGGTAAATTATATTATATAGTATCTCATAAGAGAAATTATATAGCGATGTAATTCATAGATGACCTATCGTCATCTACATATATAGTATACCACATCAATGCAGTTTTGTCAATCCTTTTTTTTAATTTTTTTTTGCCGAGCATTCAAAGAAAAATAAAGAAAAAGCCGCTCACAAGAGCGGCAAATATATGGAGGAGAGGATGGGATTCGAACCCACGGACGGCGTGAACCGTCACAGCATTTCCAATGCTGCGTCTTCGACCACTCGGCCACCTCTCCGAACAACTACTATAGTATAGCATATATACACGTATTTGTCAAGACCTTTTTTGAAAACAATTAAAAGGACGGCAGCGGTACATTCCCGATGCCGTCCCAATTATTATCACTGATTATTCGAGCAATCCTCGATCTCGAGCATAGCATCCCGCCTTGAAAGCGATATCTTGCCCGTTTTCGGGTCGATATCCATCACCTTTACGATGATCTTGTCGCCTTCCTTGCAGACATCCTCAACACGCTCTACACGGTGATTGTCAAGCTTAGAAATATGACAGAGTCCGTCTCTTCCCGGCAGTATCTCAACAAATGCGCCGAATGCAGTGATGGTCTTTACGGTACCCTTATAGATCCTGCCGACCTCCGGCTCCTCAACGATCGCCTCGATCGCCTTCTTTGCGGCGTTTCCGCTTGCCTGTGTCTCCGCAAAGATGTGGATGGTTCCGTCCTCATCGATATCGATCTTTGCACCCGTCTCAGCAACTATGCCCTGGATCACCTTTCCGCCCTGACCGATAACGTCACGGATCTTTTCGGTGTCGATCTTCATAGTTGTTACCTTGGGAGCATACTCCGAAAGATGATCCCTTACCTCGGGAATAGCCTTCAAAAGAACGTCATCGATGATATGGTATCTTGCATCCCTGGTCTTTCTGAGCGCCTCTTCGATCACCTCATAGGTGAGACCGTCATTCTTTATATCCACCTGTATCGATGTTATACCCTTCTTTGTACCGGCAACCTTAAAGTCCATCTCGCCGTAGAAGTCCTCAAGACCCTGTATATCCACCATTGTCGTAAAGCCCTCGTCGGTCGTTATAAGACCGCACGAGATACCTGCAACAGGAGCCTTTATAGGCACTCCGGCAGCCATAAGCGCAAGTGTAGATCCGCATACGGAACCCTGCGAGGTCGATCCGTTCGACGAAAGCACCTCAGATACGCATCTGATCGCATACGGGAACTCCTCCTCTGACGGAAGTACAGGAACGAGCGACTTCTCCGCAAGAGCGCCATGACCGATCTCACGTCTGCCGGGACCTCTTGAGGGGCGTGTCTCTCCGACAGAGTATGACGGGAAATTGTACTGATGCATATACCTCTTGGTTTCCTCAAGTCCCAGACCGTCAAGTCTCTGTGCCTCCGAAAGCGGAGCAAGCGTAGCAACAGTCAATACCTGAGTCTGTCCTCTCGTAAACATTCCCGAGCCGTGTACACGCGGAAGAAGGTCCACCTCCGCTGCAAGCGGTCTTATCTCGTCGAGTCCGCGTCCGTCAACACGTCTGCCCTCATAGAGCCATGCACGTACTATCTCCTTCTGCATCTTGTACATGATCTCCTCAAGCTGCTCTGCAATATCGGGATATTCCTCGCTCATATTCTCGAGTATCCTGTCAGTTATAACGCCGATCCTCTCGTCACGAACGTTCTTATCGTCTGTATCGAGCGCGTACTGAATATTCTCATACTCAGCGTCCTTTATCTTATCGTACAGCTCGTGATCTATATCGTGAGCCTCGTACTCCATTTTCTCCTTGCCTATCTCCGCCTTTATGGACTCGATAAATCCGCACATCTCCTTTATAACGCCGTGCGCATACTTGAGTCCTTCAAGCATAACATCCTCCGGGACCTCGTTGGCGCCTGCCTCGATCATTACGATCTTTTCCTTTGTTCCGGCAACGGTAACGTGCATGAGCGAATCCTCGCGTTCCGCTACCGGCGGATTAATAAGATAATTTCCGTCCTTGTCGAGACCGAGCCATACTCCTGCGATCGGTCCTTCCCACGGAATGTCCGAGATCGATATAGCTATGGACGTACCTATAAGAGCGCAGATACCCGGATCGTTGTCCTGATCATCCGAAAGCACGGTGTTTACCACCGAAACATCATTGCGCAGGTCTGACGGGAACAACGGTCTTATCGGCCGGTCGATCATACGGCTTGTAAGTATTGCCGCCTCGCTGGGCTTTCCTTCACGCTTGGTATATCCGCCCGGTATCTTTCCAACCGAATAGAGCTTCTCTTCAAAATCCACCGAAAGCGGAAAAAAGTCAACACCCTCACGCGGAGTACGCGACGCGGTAACGTTGCTCATTACAACGGTATCGCCGTAACGCACGACGCAATGTCCGTTTGTGAGCTGAGCCATCTTGCCCGTCTCTACAACAAGCGGGCGTCCGGCAAATGTTGTTTCAAATTTTCTGTAATTTTCAAACATATCTCTTAAATTCCTTTCTGTTGATCTATTCGCGGGATATGTTTACTATTAGCACATAAACACAATCCCCGACAAATGTCGGCAATTCTGTTTATCTGCTAATAACATATCCTTCGAACGAAATGTGTATGCAAAACCTAAACTAACCAAAAGAAGGCAAACGGGAACATACACGCCCGCTTGCCCTGTTTATCATTACTTTCTGAGACCAAGCTTAGCAACGAGCGCTCTGTATCTCTCGATGTCACGCTCCTTAAGGTAAGCCATAAGTCTTCTTCTCTGACCTACCATCATAAGAAGACCTCTTCTTGAGTGATGGTCCTTCTTATGAACGCTCAGATGATCATTGTTAAGATGGTTGATCTTTTCTGTGAGGATAGCAACCTGTACCTCCGGCGAACCTGTATCGCCCTCATGCGTTGCAAACTCCTTGATGATCTCCTGCTTACGCTCCTTTGTCATGTTAAAGTCACCTCCTATAAATATAACTATCACCCTGTGCCGGGAACGCGTTGGTGAATCGCAGATCCAAGACGAGGGTTCCTCTGAAAAACAAATAAATTGATCCTAGACAGCCTATCACTTATTCTTTGTCTGTCTGTTGAAACGCCTATTGAACTTTTCAACTCTTCCGCCCGTATCCACAAGCTTCTGCTTACCTGTGAAGAACGGATGACATGCCGAACAAATCTCGACCGTTATATTTTCAAGCGTAGAGCCTGTCTTTATAACATTTCCGCATGCACAGGTTATGGTTGTCTGCTGATACTTAGGATGAATACCCTGTTTCATAGCGTTACCTCCTTATAATTTTTTTGCGGCAAACAGCCGCAATGCGGACTCCTGTCCGAGCACCGTTCTATAGTATATCATATGTATTCGCATTTTGCAAGTATTTTTTGAAAATTTTTTCGTTTTTTTGGCTCACATGACGTGTTCTGTTAATCTACCGCTATCCTGAACACCAGCGGCACTTTCTCACAGGCTCCCGCGACCTTTATCTCAAGTCCCCCGGCAGTCCTGCTCCACCTTGTCACGGTATTGGAGCCAAGCACGGAAACATCTCGGATGATGCCGCAGAATTCCGGTTTATTGGCGTCCGCGGTATTTGCAAGCGATCTTATCAGGAAACTGTCCTTTCCACCGGGATCCATACATACCGCATATATGCAGCCGTTATTTACGGTGAATCTGAAATCCTCACATGTATACGGTTTTGCCTCCGAGTCGGCAAACTGTCCCTCAACAGTCACTGTCGGTCCCTCGGATGCCTTTCTCCACGGGCTTGATCCGTATACCGCTTCACCGTTTACCGCGAGCCACTCGCCTATCTCTGTAAGTATCCGCCTGTCCTCTTCCGGTATCGTACCGTCAGCCTTAGGCCCTATATTCAAAAGCATCCGTCCGTTCTTGCTCACAATATCGACAAGGTCACATATCAGCTGCACCGAGGTCTTATAATCGTTTCCTTCTGTATAGCACCACGAATTTTTAGCCACTGCCGTATCGGTCTGCCATACATACGGTTTGGCATCCGCAAAGGAGCCGCGCTCTATATCAACCACCGCAGTGCCGAATGCAAATGCGTCATGCTTGTAGTTTATCACTCCCCCGCCCCATTCTTCGGCCCGGTTGTAATAATAGGCGGCAAATTTACGCAGATACGGCTTAACACTGCTGTGCTGTATCCACCAATCAAAATATACTATCCGCGGTCTATAATTATCGACTATCTCACAGCAGCGGCAAAGCCAGTCTTCAAGGAATTCCCGGGCAGGCACCGGTTCGGAAAACAGATCATGATGATCCGCCTCCGGCATCGCCGGCCAATAAAAATCGCCCCGCTGCATCGGTTCTTTTACATCCGACTCGAACTCTCTGCCGTGCCCCATAAAAAACCAGTGTTCGATCCTGTGGCTCGATGCGCCTGTCATTATCCCGAATCTTCCGCACTCGTCAAACAGCTCTCCAAGCACGTCACGCTTCGGCCCCATCTCCGCCGCATTCCAGTGAGAAAGCTCGCTTTTATACATCTGAAATCCGTCATGGTGCTCCGCCACCGGCACAACGTACTGCGCGCCCGCGCTTTTGATAAGCTCCGCCCATTCGGACGGATCAAAACACTCCGCCTTGAACATAGGGATAAAATCCTTATAGCCGAAATCCTTATGGGGACCATACGTCTTCACATGGTGCTCGAACTCCCTGCTGCCCTGTATGTACATATTTCTTGAATACCACTCGCTTCCGAACGCAGGCACTGAATACACTCCCCAGTGAATGAATATCCCGAACTTTGCCCGCTCATACCACTCCGGCACACGATACTGCTGCAGCGACTCCCATGTGTCCTTATATCTGCCGTTTGCTATGACCTCGTTTATTCTCCCTAAACGCTCATGCATTGCGTTTTCATTTGATTTTGTATCCATATCATGATCTCCTTCCTTCCGGACACACAAAATTCAAGTAAGCCTCTCTCTCAGAAATCCCGCAAGCGTCTTTGCGGCGGCGGCATGAGATCCTCTGCCGGGATGCTCGTTCGCGGCTATCCACTCATCCTCAATGTCCGGCAGAAGACAGAACTCCGCGCGTCTGTCACCGCTCTCGGCGATATATTCATTCACAGCACCTTCAATGCAGTCCTTGAGAGGTCTGCCTATCATACCGTACGCCCAGACAATATACGCGTCTTTATGTATGCAGCGCAGTGTCTTCAAAAATCCCTTTACCGCATCCGAGATCTTTTTAAGATCTGCCGGGTCAAACGATCCGTCATCAAGTGTATTCAACTTGTATTTCTTTCCCGTCTCCGGATCGACCCATGCCGGCTCTTTGAATGCATTCGCATCATTTGTGCCCAGATTTACTATTACAGCATCCGGCACACGCCCGCCAAAGCCGTAAGGCTCACGTGACCCAAGAGCCTCGGCGATACCGCCGATCTGCGGTCCGCAGACATACGGATATATCTTTGGCAGCGCGTGTGTCACGTTGTTATCCCATGAGCTGTAAACTCCCCATCCGCTCTGTGAGATTATATTAAAGTCGGCATCAAGCAGCCTTGCAGTCTCCAAAACGTAATGCTTCTCGGTGGTAAATACCGACGGGACCCATTCGTTCAGACCGCGCCTCCCGCCTAGTCCCTCACCCGAGGTTATACTATCTCCTATAAATTCCAGAAGATACGGTCTCTCACCGACCGGATACAATGCTCCGTCCGCCTTGACGGATATCACCCTGAGATATGAATCGCAGTCGGCGCCCATAGGCTGCACCTCCTTAAAGAGGCGCACATGCTTCATCGACCGTTTCTCCATCCCCCGGAACACGCAAATATCGCTCACGCCCGTCCCAAGCGGCATACGCACCGAGCTGTAGCCGTTCACTTCTATCCTTATCCACTGCTCATATATATCAAAGCCTGACTCAAGCTCAAAATGCAGCTCGGATGCGTCCGTTACAAGCTCTATCCCGCTGCCTGTCCAGAACAGCGCTAGCGGTGACCGCTCCACAGTCCTGCCATGGATCTTTATATTTTTTTCTTCCAAAGGAAAATAAGTATTCATAAAATCCTCCAAATAAGATCTTTTTATTTAACTGCTTTTCAGTTTTGCAAATTTACAATATACTCATGCCTGCCGCTTTCGAGCATCACCGGCTCGCTGCGGCCCGGCAGATATAACTCCGCCTCGGCGTTTGCAGGTATCTCACAGCGATATATAAATCTGTCACCGCTGATCTTCCATTCCGAGCATATAAGCCCTGCGGCGCTCTCATAGCTCCCCTTCGCATATGTAAGCGTTCCGCCCGGAACAGGCCGCAGCACTATCCTACGATAACCCGGTTCCGCCGCGTTTATGCCAAGTATCGTCCCGAACATCCACTCACCCACGGCTCCGTATGCGTAATGGTTAAACGAATTCATCGAGACGTCTCCGAATGTGTCCGTTTCGGCAACATACGAATCCCAGCGCTCCCAGATCGTTGTTGCGCCGTTTTTGACGCTGTAAAGCCAGCTCGGATTCTCGTCGCACTCCAGAAGCGCAAAAGCCGTATCGGTAAGCCCCGCCTTTTCAAGCGCCGGAAGCAGATGCGAGATCCCCAAAAAGCCTACCGAGAGGCTGCCGCCGCGATCGTCTATCGCCCTTTTAAAGCACTCCGCAGCATGTGCAAGCTTCTCTTCCGGTATCAATCCGAAATCGATCGCGAGAGCGTATGCAGTCTGACTTGCGCCTGATGCGCAGCCTTCTCCGTAGCGTGTGCGGTTGATAATATTACCCTTAGCATCACACCCGTTTTTACTCATTTCGCCCCAATATGCTATCGAGCCATCGTCACAAACCCATGCCTCACGAAATGCCCGGACTATCTTTTTATGCAGTGCTTCATAGCGCGCCGCATCATCCCCTCTGCCCAGAAGCCTTGCCGTATCTGACACGATCTCCGCAACTCTCGCCGCGTACGCCGTAGCCGACAGTATGAACGGCGTTGTTTCGTCAAACGCAAGATGATCGCCGCGCGGCGGCTGTTTCTGTATATAAGGCTCCGAGGCGAGATCAGACTGCTCAGGCACCTCTTTTCCGTCAACAACGCGCATGCCGAAGTTCACATTTGTGCTTCGCTCCTCTGCCCATGCGCGCATCATATCATAATTATCCTCAAGCACGGAAATATCCCCGTACGCCATATACATCTCCCATGGCACTATAGCCGCCGCATCTCCCCAGCCCGCGCAGCCGCCGTGCGCGCGGTTGTCGCCTCCGAGCGGCGCCGTATCCGGCACCGCGCCGCCTCTGTTATACATGAGCTGCGCATCGCGAAGATCGGTAAGCCACTTGTCCATGAACGGCTTTATGTACATATTATATGCCGCGGTTTTTGCGAAAACCTGTGCGTCCCCCGTCCAGCCCATACGCTCGTTGCGCTGCGGACAGTCAGTGAATACGAGCAGCGAGTTGCCGCGCTGTCCCCATTCTATACAGCTTTGAAGCCTGTTCACAGCCTTGTTCGAGCACTCAAAGTGCCCCGCCGTCTCCGCTGTGTTCGTAACGACAAGTCCCTCAACACTGACAACAAGCCGCTTTGCCTCATCCGCGGTGAGCGTGAAACCGTTTCCGGTTATCTCAAAGTAGCGAAATCCATGAGATGTAAACGACGGCACGAAGATCTCCTCCCCGCCCTTCATGGTGTATATATCGGTATTCGCCGCACTCCTCAGATTTGCCGTGTACAGACTCCCGTCACCGCGGCACATCTCGCCGTAGCGCAGCCGCACCGACGTTCCGCTTCTGCCGCAAAATGTCACACGCACAGTGCCTACCATATTTTGTCCCATATCGAACACAAAATGTCCCTCAGGCATCTCTGTCATACCGACCGGCTCAAGCACACGCTCAACACTCGCCGAAGGTCCCCGCTGCGCCTCAAGCACGAATTTTTCGCCGCGCAGCTCTCCGTTCGTCGACACGACAACGCGCGGCCAAGGTATCACTCCGCAGCTTGACCATCTGGGATCGTCAGGCTCAGACATATCCGGCTCCAGCCGGGCGTCATACTCTTCTCCCTGCAGATAATCGGCGTTCTTTACCGGTCCCTTGTCACTGAAAAGCCACGTTGGATCGGTCGCAACAAGCTCGCTGCTGCCGTCTTTGTAACATATGAGCAGCTTTCCCCAGAACGCGTTTTTCCTTCCGTATACCATAGGCTGCTGAGAGTATCCGACGTATCCGCTGTAATAGCCCTTGGCAACTGTGGCGGAAATAACATTTTCGCCTTGTTTTACACACTCCGTCACATCATATGTCTGATAATACATCCGCTTTCTGTAGTCGGTAAATCCCGGCGCATACAGATCGCCTCCGACACGTTTTTCATTTATGTAAACCTCGTAGAATCCCATCGCCGAAGCATACAGTCTGGCATATGCGATACTCTTACCAACGGCGAACCGCTTTGCGGCATTGACCGCAGGCGATGGATCGGCAAGCTCAAACGCATCCTCTATGACCAGCCCCTCATCCGTTACTTCTCCGAGACATGACAGCGCTCCGCCGTTGTTTTCAAATGTGTCCCGCTGAAACACACGGCCGTCAGGAGCACGCACCTCGATGCGCTTGAATACAGCGCGCGTATCGCGGAGCATGAACCCGAAATTCAGCATACATCTTTTGCGCAGCGCAAACCATGTATCCGCCGGTATCACTTCCGTTTCATTGAGCACCTCTGTGCCGTTAAGAAAAAGCCGTGCCGAACCGCCGTTCACTGCCAGCACTGCCGTGATCCTTTCCGAAAGGAGCCCCTCCGGAATATCAGCCGCGCAAAGCTCTGCTGCCGTTGGCACTCCATCGGTCCATGCGTTGTCACGATGATCGGTGACCCGCAGAATGTGACGTTTTTTATCTATGTAAAACATCACATAATTGTCTTTATCTCGAGCGGCTGCACATATGCCTATCCCGTCACCGTAAGTTATTTCAAATTCTGACTCTATCTCATATTCGGTGAGCGCATCGGTATTTTCAGTCTCAAACGGTGAACCTATCCACTCCGCGCCGTCTGCCTCCGCAGTACCCATGAGCCCCGTTTCAAACCGCGATACCGCGGCAGCTGTCTTCCCCATCTCATCAGTTACCTCAACACGCCAATGATATTCGGTTGACGGCTCAAGACCGGCTGCGCATCGGATAAGCATCGACCGCGTCTCCTCGTTGCCGCTGTCGTAAACAAGCTCATCGCCCTCATAAACCGTCACTCTCCGTGACACCTGCTTTGCTCCCGGTCTGTCACAGGACAGCTTATAAGTAAGTGTTACAGCTCTGTCACCGATCCCCAACGGCTCGATCAGGCCGTCTGCACGCATGTCGTATATCTTCATATTTCCATACCCCACTGTAAAATTCAAACGGCTGTGGACGCATGCCCACAGCCACTCTCGATCATGTATTTTATTCATCCATAGCTGAAACAAGCTTTACCGCTTCGGCTCTTGTGAGACGTTCTGTCGGTCGGAACGTGCCGTCGCCGTAGCCCTCAAACGCTCCTCCTGCAGTCAGCGTTATTACCGCCTCAAGCGCCGATCCCGAGATCTCATCGCGATCGGTGTAGTTCACATCCGCATCGGTAAGCTGCAGTTTATCCGCCGCATTCAGTGCTCCGTAAAGCAGCATTGCCGCCTCCTCACGCGTTATGTCCTTATCGGCGTCAAACATCAGATCCTCGCCCGAATAAGCCGTTATTTCGGCTGTTACAGCCCCGGCATCATCGGTCGCTTCCTTTACCGTCTTTGTTACCGTCTCCGTTCCGGTGCAGTTTTCGATCATTTTCTCCGGTATGATGCCCTTGTCGAGCGCGCCTTGGAGATAGAACCTGTACCAATCATCAGAAGAGGCATCAAGGCATTCCCCTTCACGGAAGGCATGACCGTTCACACCCGCGTATTCCATAGCCATTTTCAGAAAATCAGCCCGGCTTATATGCTCATCGGGCGCGAATGAGGTCTCCGACACACCGCAAAGGTTCATTGCAGGCGCGTAGTCCATTATATATTCCTCTGCCCAGTGTCCGTCAATATCCGTGAAATTCTCCGCCTTATTCGTCACGATATACCGGGAAAGTCCGTCTATTTTTGCAAGCTCATTTACGATATACTCCGCCTGCTGTCTTGCGCCCTTCTCCTTCAAGTGCGTATGATCATCCGTTCCCTCCGGATATGCCGCGCTCTCGAGCGGTTCGCAGATGAAATACATCGAGAATACCTCATCTTGAGTGAGATTATTATTGTAATCCTCCTCGGCGATCTTGTTCACGTCAATGAGATTTACACCGGTCTCCTCCGCAATTTCTTTTGTGGGGACAGCATAATCCTGCCTTGATTCCATAAAACAATTATTTTCCTCATCCCACCACGATGCCGCCGTCGCTGTAAGAAGTATCGGTACTGCACCGCGTTTTTTCGCCTCACCTATATATTTATCGGTGATAAGTGTCTTGTAATCTTCGACACTTATATAACGCTCGGGCTTGTCGGCCGCACCGTCGTTTATGCCGAACTGTATCAAAAGATAATCACCGGGACATATCTCCGCGAGTATCTTATCGAGACGTCCGTCATTATCGAAGCTCTTGGAGCTTCTGCCGCCCATCGATCTGTTTTCGACCGTTATATCATCGGTAAAATAGTCACCTATCACCTGCCCCCATCCGGTCTGAGGATAGGCTGTATCATAATTATACGTCTGCGCCGTTGAATCACCCGCGATATATATGGCAGGATGCTCGCGCTCCTCACGCTCCGGCAGTTTTTCTATCTTTATCTCCTTCAAATTTGGTGAATCACCCTTCACCTCAACGGTTATCTTGCCGTCCTTCGGCACTGCATACTGCTCGTTGTCCTGCTCCTCTCCGGCATCGAGCGTATAAGCTCTCACGCGCTCGCCGCCATTGATGTAAACATTCGCATTTGTCTCTGTTTCTCCGCCTGTGACAACATTTATCTTATAGTCGCCGTCCTCCGCGTCAACTGTAAGCACCGGTTCTTTTCCTGTCATATCATACACCTCCGGCTCTGCCGCCATACATGCGTTCATCCCCGGCAGCATCCCTGCCATGACCGCAGCCGCCGCGGCTGCGGAAATCATTTTTTTCATATTGCACCTCCAAAACACCACAAAAAGCAGAGCGCGCTTTTTGCGCTCTGCTGTCCTGTCAATCCTTTATATTGATTATAACACCCACCGAAGGCTTCGGGTAAATGCTTATCGATCTGTACGGCATCTTCTCGCCCGCCGCCGTCACGCTCTCTATCTGCTCAACTCGGACAGGGTTCAGGATTATCATAATATCAGCCCGGCCTGCTTTTACATCCTCGTAGCACTCATTCGCGCTCATTGAGGTCGAAACGAGATCCTCATAATCATCGCGGATACCGAATATATCGTTTATGATGAGCTTTCTTAAAACGACCGAATCCAGTCCGCAATACGCTTTTGACATCTCCGGCAGAAGCTCTTTTTTGATATAGTCATTGTCGATAAGCGTCAGACGGTAGAAATAATCCCCGTCATGATACAGACCGAATTTGGTTTCGGCACGCTTCGTTTGTATCTGCTTCTTCATCGTTTCGATAAGACTGTCATCCTGCGAATCTACAATGATCTTCTCGATCTTGAAATGATCCTGCACCGCCGCGATAAAAAATTCCTCCGAAAAACCGCGCGGCAGTTTTATTTTTCTGTGGACCGGCATGATCTCCACGCCGTCGGAATTCGAATTCACAAGTGAAACGAGAGTGTAATTATACGACTCGTCACCCGTGTGCATTGGATTGTTCGCCCGCATAAAATTCCTGTACTGTATACATGTCTCGTAACGCGTCTGCCCATCGGTTATGTAAAGCGGCAGCTCACGGAAGCCTTCAACGATCTGACTGATTATCTCCTTATCCGTTATCTTCCACAATCTTTGATGCATACCGTCAAATGTGTCAAAATCCATATCCGGCTCTCTCTGGCTGAGAGTGTTCATAAGATTCAAAAGCTGCTTGTCTCGCTCTACGTAAAGGCAGGTTATCATGCTCATATCTGCATTTGTCTTTGAAAGAAGCTCATAGCGGTCACGCTTTGACATCTCCCTTATCTCCTCACAGGTTCTTATATTACCCGTCCCAAGCTCCTCAAGCTCAAGCAGCGCTACAAACGTCATATTCTGATATCTGTTTCCGTGAAGCTCTATCGTCTCCTCATACAGATAGATAGTATCCTCTTTATCGCGCACCAAAACGCCCTGCTCTATCCAGTCATGCAGGTATTCCGCCGCGCGTGTATATTTATTATCATCCTTTGTATCATTCTCATATTCGGCGCCGTCAAATATCCTTACGGCATTATATTCATTCATCTCATAAAGCTTAGCCTTCTCCTCGTCGCTTATATTATACTGAGTAGGCGCGATAACGGTCGAGATGTCACCCGTTTTCTCGCTGTTATATCTATATCCCTTTAAAGGCTTAATGTTTGCCACAACCGTCAACTCCTTAAAATGACCCAAAATCACGAATTAAAGTCTTACGGATAAAAATCCTCATATATATAATATCATAAATTCTTAAATAGTCAAGAGTCAAAAATCAATTTATCGCTTTTTTTGCATCTTTTAACGTTTATTCATACTTTTTTAGAAAACCGGAAACAATTGCCGACGGATACGGCGCATAATCTCGGCATGGCGGTCAAAAATATTGATAAAGCCCCCGCAAAATGGGGCGGAAAGGGGAAATTATTATGACATCATCCGGAATGAGTTTTTTTAAAGGCGTTACCACGGGACTTATCGTGGGCGCAGCCGTCACAATGCTTGCCGACCCTGTCTCGGACAGACAGCGCACCAAGCTTATGAAGCGTACCGAAGGGGTATTTCGGAATATGGGCGGCATGCTGGACGCCGCTATAGGCATGTTTCACTGAAATAGGGTAGACGGAGGGCAGGCGCTCTCCGTCTGCTCTGTGCGCGATTATGTAATTATTACAAGGTACTAACAAACTATTACCTGAAAATCGTCAGTTTGGATATTGATTTTTGACATTGTTTGAATTATAATATTATGCGGATATAATAGAGTATTGTCTGAATATCAGAAAGGAAGTTTTAAAATGGCAACCTGGATAACGCATCTCAGAATAGCCGATGAATATCTGAAAAGAGGACTGATACCGTACCCGAAGGAGTTTTCGCTCGGTTCGGTCGCGCCGGACTGCGGCTATGGTGAAAAAGACAGCTACGGCGACTTCTCACCTCCGCCGGAAGTAACTCACTGGGCACCGGGAGGTATAAAGCTCTACTGCGAATATTGGAAATTTGCTTCTACATATCTATCCGGCAAGGAGCGAAATGCCGACTACTGCTTTTATCTCGGATACTATGTCCATCTGATAACCGATATAATGTGGTCTATGATGGTATACCTGCCCTCGACGATCAAATACGAAAAGGAATTTAAAAAGGATCCGGATTTTCTAAAGACCATAAAGCTTGACTGGTATGATCTTGATTACAAATTCCTGCGTGACGATCCGTCCTTTATACCATACAAATATATACGCGATGCAGGTACGGTAAAGGACTATCTCCCCTACTATGAACCCGGCCAGCTCACTACACAGATACGCTTTATATACGATTACTATTCCGATCCCTCAGGACGTGTGCTCGACAGAGAATACAAGTATCTTGACGAAAAAACTATAGCGGGGTTCATTAAATGCGCTGTTGAGCTGATTGATTTTGATCTTAAGAAAAAGGGGTTTCTTGTATACTGACGCATTCGCGCCACGCCCCGGCAAAGTGAGACGGCTTTGGCAGAAGTTTTATTCTATCCATGCCGGCTGAATACAAATACACCGCAGCCGTTACAATGGCTGCGGTTTTTATGACCTGCCGGCGGAGCAATGCTCCGACCGCCGTATTTATCTCGGCTTTATCTTAAGCCTTATCCTGTCGGCGACCATGGCTATAAACTCAGAGTTCGTCGGTTTGCCTTTTCCGGTATTTATGGTATAGCCGAACACCTCATTCATGGTCTGCGGCTTTCCTCTCGTCCATGCCACCTCTATGGAATGGCGGATCGCGCGCTCGACACGGCTCGACGTTGTCTTATACGCCTTTGCGATCTCGGGATAAAGCTCCTTCGTTATGTAATTCAAAAGATCCATATCTTTTACTACCATCATTATCGCGGTCCTGAGATAGTTATATCCCTTTATATGTGCGGGAACACCAAGCTCATGAATAAATTCCGTGACTATCGACTCCAGATCATACGTCTTATCGGGCGCGGGACGCACGATCTCGGTATCCGCGGTCCGTCTGTTGATGCAAAGATCCCTGACCGCTCCGCAAACGCTTTCCGGCGACTGCGGCTTTATCATAAAATATGATGCTCCGTGCTGTGCGGCAACATTGTACAGACTCGGCAGCGAGGAAGTCGAATTTACTATAAACAGGGGCTTTTTACGTATATCCGACGCCTCGGTGCGCCTTAAAACGCCGATACCGTCAAGCTTGGGCAATATCATATCGAGCACCACTACATCCGGCTCAGTCTCCTCTATCATTGCAAACGCTTCCTCACCGTCAAGAGCGGTACCTGCCTCTGCAAGATCATCTGTCGTTTTCAGATACTCGGTAAGCTCATTGGCATAATTCGCGTCATCGTCAACTATAAGCACTTTTATCTTTTCCATTCTCAATTGTCCTTTCCGCAAATAATTTGCGCCTCTCATATTTCTGGCGCATTGCTTATATTTCTTTGTTTTTTTCCGAATTGCACTATAAGATTACCATAGATAACAGCCCTTTTCAATAAAAAAACTCACTCCGATCGTCGAATAGGGCATCGAAACAGCGCGGAATAACGACGATATACGTCGAAAATTCCGAACCATATATGCTTCGACATAAATCGATGTGTTCATCGACAAAAAAAGAATGCGCCGAACAATATCGACGCATCCATGTATCAGCCGGTGATCATCTTAATTATCCCCGCTCGGCGCACTTATTCGTAATTTGTAAACCTCTGAGTACGGCCGCATTGTTTCGGGATCTGTTATGAATATTTTAACATACCGGCTCTCGTGTTTCAAGGTTATCGTTCTGCGCTCTCCGGCCTTCATATCCAGCGGCTGCATATCAAGCATTATGAGCTTCCCGTCTGCTGAATATGACGCGCAAATGATGTATGTGTTATCACTTTCCTCATAACATTCAATAACCGGTTCCGCCTGCGAAGTACTCCATTTACAGCTTACTATATCATAACGGTACACTCCCTCATCAGGCTTCTGAGTATTCCCCGGAGCTTCCGTTACGGAAAGCGTCGGCTCCGGACTTGGTGATATGCCCGGGCTTGAAACCGGCGTCGGCTCGGCTGATGGCGCTGTGCTTGGTCCCGCGGTCGGGGTTGACTCGGGAACTGACGACGCGCCCGGACTCGAAACAGGCGTCGGCTCTGCCGATGGCGCATCTGTGGGTGCATAAGTCGGCTCATCTGTTGGCGCGTCTGTGGGCATATCAGTCGGTTCTGCCGTTGGCGCGTCTGTAGGCGCCATTGTGGCTGAGCCTCCCGTTATCACGTAATCTATACCGTATATTTCCGCATACTCCTGCGCAATGCTGCCTTCTTCACAATATATCACGACATTCGGACATGAACTAAAGGTTCCTTCTGTTATAAACCGCACACTTTCCGGTATGTATACAAAATGTTCTGTGTTCATTTTATCACCATACGTACGGATGATAGATCCCGCATTTTGTGATCTATCGCATTTTGCACCATGAACCGATGCCGCACAGCAATAGTCTGACACTTACATTATTATACCACTTTCAGAGAAACTCTGTCAACCCCCTCCACCGGCTCAATGTCATTATGTATGCCGTTACGCTCTGCATCTTGTTCCCCTCCGGAGATTTTTGCAGCCTGTGGTTGTTATTCATTATGATTTGTGATACGATGCCGCAGCATAAAATAAAGCCCCCAGTCTTGATCATTTGCATACGGATCAAAATACGAGCCGCATTTCCCGTTTACCGATACAGGGTATACATATGCGCATGACGCCGTTCCGTCAGCGCGGAACAGATTGAGCACACCTCGATATGCCGCCTCGGCTTTTTGCATATGCTCCGCATCGCCCGTTATTCTGCCGTACCTCTCATATACATTCGCCGTGAGAGCGCTCCAGTAATGGGGATATGTGTCCCCGTAGAGCCGGCGTTTACCGAACCAGTACCCGTCCCAATGGCGTATGGCAGTCTCATACATACGGCAGTCCGGCTGCAGTCCGTTAAAAAGCTCGAGCACCTCAAGCTGTTTTCTTCCGCCGTCAAGATATTTAGTGTCCCCTGTTATCTCATACATTTGAAGCAAAAGATCCGCAGCCGGCGCAACTATACTCTGTTCATAATTCACCTCATGCGCAGGATAATGTGTCCCTCTCGCAAGAAGATGGTCGCAGTGCTCTGTGAAATTTTTCAAAAGCTCTGTTCTATACTCATACATCTCCGCTCTTTCAAGCTCCCCGCAAATACGCTTCAACGGTATCTCTATCGCATAAAATCTTGAACCGCCGCGAGCGTAAAACTCCTTTAATATCCTGTATGCCGTTTCGAGATATCTCCTCTCCGTATATAGTGAATAAAGTTCAAGATAAAACAGGCTCATCCACGGATAGTTGTAAAGTCTTTCAAACGAATCATCTCTGCCGTAATCGTTGTACACCGTGCCGCTCTCGGTATCGACAAGCTCGCGCTCAGCATACCCGATATATTTTTTCAGACTTTCACTGATGATATCATCATTCACGCACTGAAGATATCTCGCGAGCAATATCCCCATGCATACGCGCTCACGTCCTCCGTTACGGTCATTCTCTCTGTTATAGTATATATGTCCCTCTTCGTTGTCATATATGAGAAATGCCCCGTCAAGTCCGCTGTTCGGAGCATCATACTGCTGCTTTTCTGCTATGAAGCGGCATCTTGCGCGCACAAGCTCCTCAAGACGCGGCTGCACAAGGATATTGCAGTACGTTTTCACTCCGTCTATATCTATCTCATATGTGCGTGATCCGGCATCATCCGCAGTTTCGTCAATGACGATCATATTGTCACACATATTGAAATCAACATTGCGTCCGCCGCATACTATCCTCGCATTAGAAAACTCAAAAACCGGTCTCAGCTCAAGGTGTATCCTCTCTCCTGAAAACACAACATAATTCTCAGCCGATACATATATGTACCTCGTGCAGATCTGACCAAGCTTCTCATAAAAGTCCGCCTTTCCGCTATGCTCAAACAGCGTCCACGACATCACGCGGCTCTCGCCCGGAGCGAGAGACATTGGCGAAGGATGCAGTATCAGATCTCCGCGGTCATTGCTTATTTTCGAAAAGTCACGTTCTACACTGTATCCTCCGAGACTCCCCTCGGTGAGCACCAGCCCCAGATGAGGCGGCTCGCCACCCATCCTGAGCGCCATAACATACGATACATCGCCTCCGCACCAGATATGCATATGGCATCTGTTTGTCATGCATTTCTCCGAATCGATGTAGTCGTCGTTAAACGTTGCGTATATCCCTATATCACGAAGCGATGTGAATATATCCTTATCTGTCACATTTGTGAAAACATAACTCTCACGTATCACTCCGCCAACAGGCTCAGTGCTCGTGCTCACCTCTATCCCCTTGGGCGCCTTCAATGTACCCCATTCAGCCGTGCCCTCTGCCCAATTCATCTTATATTTATCGTCTTTTAATATCAATTCTCTCAAACCGGAGCCCTCCTTTTGTTTTTTCGATATGATCATATCAAAGAAGCGCATAAAATTCAAGAAGAAAATAAACCTATATTGAACTAAAATAAAAAACTAAACCATTTTTAGCTGCACGGTCTCATTCAGCTCTGATGCCTGATGAAAGATAAGTCTGCGTCCTATCCATACAGACGTCCTGTAAAACAATTTATCTCCCGTTTCTCTTGTGACATAGTGAACCAAACAGCAGCCGTTTTTCAGCTCTGTGCACTCAAAATTATATATCTTTATGTCTCTGCCGTCCTTCATTGCGGAAAGGCTGTCTATCGTATCTTTTTTATTAAAAATCACGCCGGACTTGCCAAGCTCCTTGAAATCGTCATGCAGGACAGCGTCAAGCCAATCCTTATCGGTGATCTTTTCCGCTCTGAACAGATCCTTTTCAAGACTGAGCAGCTCCGCCGCCGCATCATGCGGCTTCGGCGCATCCTCCCTTATAAACGGTTCGGACTTTGTCAGATCGGTAAGCAGTCCATACTTCCATGGGCGCCGGTATGCATTGCCATGGACTTCGGTCCTGCGGTAATCACGCAGCATGTCCAGATCCAGCTCCGCAATATACACTCCCTCTTTTTCATCAGCCATGAAAACACACGTGTCGCGCGATCCCTCCACGTCCGGAAGATATGCCGCTCCGTCAAACACACTTGAGCCCCCGTTGCAGTCCGGCACTCCGTCCGGATAATTACATGTCGCTATCGCAAGCATATTTTCGTAAGCTCTGCCTCTCAGCTGAGAAATACGGTTGATCTCCATCGGGCACGCATTAGGCACAAGTATCAGTTCCGCGCCCTTCAGCATGAGTATTCTTGCGCTCTCCGGGAATTCCCTGTCATAGCAGATCATCGCTCCGACCTTAACGATCCCCTTATCCGTGTCAAGCTCGGCAACATCAAGATCCTCACCCGGCGTAAGCTCCCGCTCCTCGCCGAAATCGCAGGTATGCACCTTTGCATATACCAGCTTCCTTTTTCCGTGCCTGTCGAACAAAACGAGCGTATTCCGCGGGGCGTCCGGAAATTTCTCAAGAATGGTGATCCCTATCGCCATCCCAAGCTCCTCCGCCAGTTTGCCGAATGTATCCACAAATGTACTGTCAGCCGGGACAGCTTCCGCCTTCCATTCACATGAAGGACGATCGTATATATTATATCCGTTGCTCCACATCTCAGGAAACAATGCAATATCCGCGCCCATACTTTGTGCCTTTCTGCAGCACTCTATACCCTTTTTTAAATTGGCATCCATACTGCCGCACGGCTTGATCTGCAAAAGTGCTATTTTTAAAATATTCATATCATAACTGCGCGCATATCATATCATAGACCGCGCGCCTTAGCTCTTCTCCTCTCCGGCATCCCGCATTCAGCGAAACGTATCCATTACCCATTTATAGCTCTGTTTCTCCAAAACTCATATACTTTAGGTACAGCTCCGTGAACCTCTCATTCTCGGCAAGCGGAAAATCCTGCGAAACCTTTCTTATATGTTCCGTTCCGTCAAATCCGTGCTCAAGTATCTTTACACATCCCCCGAGTGAGCTGTTGCCTACAGCCCTATACTTTCCGGCTAAAAGCGGCGGCAGAAGACCTATCTCGCAGGCCTTTTTTATATTCAGTCTGCGACCGAATCCGCCTGCGATATACACAGTCTTTATCTCATCGTCACTGACTCCGGCTTCGGAGATCAATATCTCTATCCCCGCTCTTATCGCCGCCTTTGCCGTCTGAAGCTCACGAACGTCTCCCTGTGTGAAACTCACCCCGTCTGCGACCTTGTACCTGCCATTATATGTGTCAGACATTTTTCCCGTCTCGTCTATTATCCCGCGCTTTAAAAGCTCTGCCGCAAGCTCCGTTATCCCGGTCCCGCATATTCCTACAGGCCGCTTATCTCCTATGGTCTCAACAACGGCATTGCCGCCGCTGCCGATGGTTACCGCGCATATCGCGCCCTCTACAGATCCTGTCCCGCATGAGATCCTGCCGCCCTCAAACGCCGGTCCCGCTGCTGTTGATGTGCAGACTATCCTGTGACGGTTCCCTATCGCCATCTCTCCGTTTGTTCCGAGATCTATGAAAAGACATACATCCTCGCTCTCGTCAAAGCCGCACATATAAAGTCCGCTGACGATATCTCCGCCCACAAATGCCGAAATGCCGCCGACAAGCTCTGCGCCGCCGCAGCTTACATGCTCAAGACTCTGTGCCCTGAACGGATATTTACCGAGCTCTGAACAGTCGTACCCCATAAGCAGACTGACCATTACAGTATTCCCGGCGGCTATGACCGGTCCGGCGCCGCCCACGGCAGAAATGCAGCTCTTTAGCTGATACTCCGCCAAAGAGCGCAGTTCCTCCGCTCTGCCGCGGTTTGCCGCATCGATGCGCGTAAGCACATCGGCGCCGAACCTTCTTTGACGGTTCACCTCCGAATGTGCCGCCGCGACACTGCCGTTTTCCATACGCACCGCGGCAATAGTAGTTGTGCCTATATCTATACATACCCCGGTCGCAGTACCGGGTGAATATTCAAAATCTGAGATTATCTCAAATCGTCCGCGATACGGAGCCGTGCGTCTCGGGCAATCCTTGTTCGGACATTTTGAGCAGTCATGCTGTGCATTAAAAAGCTCCTTATCATCGACCAGCTCTATCATATAGCACATGCTTTTGACCGGTGACAGCATAAGCCCTTCGGTAAGACTCACTCCGGGAAGCGCAGCCTTCTCCAATATTTCCTTCTGTCTTGAAAGAGGTATCGCTCCCGGTGCGTCAAGCCGTCTTCCGGCGCCCTTGTTAAGCTTTGCGCACAGTATCTTTATTCTGTCCCCAACACGCCTGTCCGCCTCAAAGAGCGCGCAGTCGGCAGCTGTATTGACCATCAGTCCGCCCACGCCCTCGCCTCTCGAAAAAAGTGTCTCTGAAAGAGCGGATATCTCCGCTCCTGCCGTTATCACAACATAGACGGTATCTTCCTCCTCGCATATCGCAGCCCGCACATCAAGCGCGGCAGCAATGCTGTCGTAAAGCGAGTCATATTCCCGTGACACTCCGTCGTATATGGCATCTCCTTCCTTGCAGCCCATTGCATCCATAAGCTCCGGCTTCTGCGGACGTATCTCAAATTTCAAGACCTCCAATACTCATTCCTCCACAAATATTTTAGCCATCTCTCTGAGCTCGCCGGCAACTCTGTCCGGAGACACTATCCTTATCTGCCCTCCGAACATAAACACCCATGACAAAAATACAGGGCTCACCGCAACCTCTACCTTTACGTTGAAGGTGTCGTTCTCCTGCGGCTCGAATCTTATATCGGTACCGAACTTGTCGACCACCGCATTCGTCATTTCCTTCGCGCAGTTCAGCTCTACGGAAACGATCTCGCCGTTGTACATCCCGAAAAACTTCTTGGAATACTCCGCGACGTCTATATCATTGAACGCCTCGCGTCCGTCCCGTTCCTCATCAAGAATATCTATAGAAAGCATCCTGTCAACACGGTAATGCTTTATAAGCGCAGTCTCCGTCTCATAGCCTATAAGATAGTAATTCTCATTGTTCCATATAAGCATCCACGGGCTTACAACATACTTTGCACCGCCGCGGCGAAACACCCTGCGCTTCGTGATGCTCCAGTCAAAGTATGTGAATGCGATCTTGGCATTGTCATGGATCGCGTTATGTATCGTATCGACATTATAATAAATACTCTCGTTTGATGCCTTGATCCTGTTAGTCACAAAGACCTGGCTTCTTAAAAAGCTGGCATCGTATACAGTCGTTAATTTTTCAAGCTTCTTTATAAGCGCGTTCGATTTCTTCTTAGTTATAAAACGAGACGCCTGTACGGCATCAACAAGCATGCGTATCTCGGCAGTCTCGAAATCTCGATTCGCAAGATAGTATCTGAAACTTTTGCTGTGCACCTGTATTATCTCATACCCCAGCCTCGCCATCGCGCTGAAATCACGGTATATGCTCTTTCTCTCAGCCTTCACTCCGAGAGCCGCAAGCTTCTCGATTATCTCTGTTATTGAGATGGTATGTTCATCATCAGTATATTTCTTCATTATATCTATAACATAGCAGAGCTTCAGCTTCTGCAGTTCACTTCTAGGCATCGGTATTTCCCCCTTTTGTCCCTTTCGCAATCCTGTTTCTTATCCTCTGTACCCTGTCCTTATCCGCGGCGGATATTCTGCGCGAATCGCGCATCTTCCCCATAGTCGCCGCTGCGGCATCCGACGTGAGTCTGCCGCTTTCCAACAGTTCAAATACTTTCTCAGCATATTTCACCGCAGCAGTGGCAAGAAGCCATCCCTGCATCATATATACATAGTATTCTTCCGATCTTACCGCGGCTGTTTTTTCAAGCGCAAAATCGATATATTCATCGTCAAGATAATAATCCATAAGGATCTTGAGTCCGTAACGTGTGTGCCACGGTCCGCTCCCGAATAACAGCTTGTCCGTCACATCGGCGATCTCACGCCTGTACTTCGATATCATAGGGAATTTTACGACATCGTTTACCGCCCAATTGTCGATCTTACCGGCAAATCTGAAAATATCCCGTATCAGCTCGCCGCAGCCGCACTTTCTGGACGCCATAACAAGTCCCTCTATCATGATCTCTTCATTTGCGGTACCGCACGAGCATTTCAGAAAACTATCTATGTCTCCCTTTGCGATCTCTTTTGCGATCTTTCTTATCGTCGGTATACGTATCCCTATAATACGCTCCTCCGCCCCCGGTACAAGTGAAATATGAAAAGCTCTGTATTTCTCGTCGGAAACAGAGCGCAGATATCCCCTGAATTCGGCATAGTCACCGTCAGTCCAATGTGTTTTAATAAGCTCCACAAAAAGCACCGCCCTTCGGAGATCCGCACAAGTTGTCTTACGCGGTAAAATAACAAATAATTCAACAATAAAAACATAATTAAAACCATAGATCAGGTTCCAATATTATTGTAACATAAATACCGACACATGTCAAACAAATTTCAAGGTGTTTTTGTTATCAAAAACGTCATAGAAAAAATTAAGGTGAAACGGTGCCAGCAGCATAAGCGCCGCGGACACCGTTTCACCTTAACAAATACCGGCTGCATATTATTTTATATCCCGTTCAAAACAAAATAAATCATTTCTCAATGATCATATCGGATCTTTTCCGCCTATCATCATCCTGTGCTTATGCGCCGCGGTAAATCCGGGATCGGCCCCCGGGCAGTACTTCCCGATCGCCTCTATCACCGTCTCCGGCTTGAGATTATACACACTTCCGCATGATACGATCATACGAAGCTTCTGTGTGCTTCCGTCAAAGCCGAGATCCTCAAGCTCAAAAATATGCGGCCTTATATCGGAATCCTTAACTCCGCTCTTCGTCTTTTTGGGAACGATCAGCTCCGCATTAGACATAAACGCCTCAACATCCGCCGCGGCGGCACACTCTGTCTCCGTTATATATTCTGCTCGGTCTATCTTTGTCAGATCGACCTCCTTAGCGTTTAATCTGTATGCCTTATATACCGTAAATCCCGGCGGCATACAGCGGTTAAGCTCGGAAACTACAGCATCACAGTCAAGCTCCGTCTCAAAGCCGACCTTCATATATTCACTCTCCGAAGTCACACCCACCGGCAGCGGCTGCGCCACCGTCATCACCGGATGCGGATTGAACCCCTGTGAGAATACAAAATTCAGTGACGAGCGCCTTACAGCTCTGTGAAAGCAGCGCATAAAGTCCAGATGCGAAATATATTTGACACGTTCATCACGTCCGTATTTCAATATATAATTACTCATCCGCGCCACCCCTTTTCTCAGTACATACGCCTGTTCCGAACCGCGCCGCACCGCAGTTTGAACATTTCAAGCGGCAGTGAGGCGTTGTTGAAGCCGCCTTTGCCTTCTCGTTCTCTTTTATAAGGAAATCCTTTGTCACACCCACATCTATATGATCCCAAGGCAGAACCTCGTCATACGAGCGCTCACGTGCCGTATAAAAATCGGGATCGATACCCGTATCGGAAAACGCCTGCATCCAAAGCTCAAAATTGAAGAAATCGTTCCAGCCGTCAAATTTGCAGCCCAGCTCGACCGCGCGGATTATCGTTTTGCAAAGGCGTCTGTCACCCCGTGCAAACACGCCCTCCAGATAGCTCGTCTTGTTATCATGATACGTATAACGTATCCGTTTTGACGGGATACTCTCACGAATGAGTCTCTGTTTTCTTACAAGCTCCTCACGTGAATCCATCGGGAACCATTGGAACGCAGTAAACGGCTTAGGTACAAATGATGACGTGCTCACCGTTATGCTTATATTCTTTGCGCGCTCCTCCTTGGGGATCGAGAAATACACATCGAGCACACGCCCCGCAAGCTCGGCTATCCCTCTGACATCATCATCGGTCTCCGTAGGAAGTCCTATCATAAAATACAGCTTCACATTCGTCCAGCCGCCCTTGAACAAAAGCTCCGTGGATGCAATTATATCATCCTCCGTTATATTTTTGTTTATAACATCGCGCAGGCGCTGCGTGCCCGCCTCCGGCGCAAATGTTATGCCTGTTTTTCGCACCTTCTGCACCTTCTCCATAAGCTCAAGAGAGAAATTATCGATACGAAGCGACGGCAGCGAAAGTCCGATCTTCTGTTCCTCGGTTATTTTAAGCAGTCCGTCCGTAAGCTCGGGAAGCCCCGAAAAATCACTGGTGGAGAGCGACGAAAGCGATATCTCATCATAGCCGCTGCAAGATAGAAGATCCTCAGCTATACCCAAAAGGGTCTCCGGTCTGCGTTCTCTCAACGGTCTGTAAATATATCCCGCCTGACAGAAGCGGCAGCCGCGCATACAGCCGCGCATGACCTCAAGCATGACCCGGTCATGCACTACCTCGCCGAACGGCACTATTATCTCACGCGGCGCATAAGTCTTGTCAAACTCCTTCATAATACGCTTGCGTATCACCGCAGGGGCATTGGGTTTGTTCGGAACTATGCTCTTTACAGTACCGTCCTCATTGTACGAAACATCATAGAATGACGGTACGTATATTCCCTCTATCCTAACAAGCCTCTCCAAAAGCTCCTGTTTGGAACGTTTCCCTTCCGCCTTCCACGCTTTTATCACATCTATCGTCTCATGAACCTGCTCCTCGCCTTCCCCGAGCATGAAAAAATCGAAAATGTCGGCTATAGGCTCAGCATTATACGCGCACGGTCCGCCGCCGTATACGAGCGGATATTCCTCGCCGCGCTCTGCCGCAAGCACAGGCACCTCGGCAAGCTTAAGCATATTAACGATATTCGAATACGAAAGCTCATACTGGAGAGTGAAACCGAGAACATCAAAATGCGTTACCTCGTCGCCGGATTCCAGCGCAAAAAGTCTCATGCCATGCTTTTTCATCTCCTGCTCCATATCGTCCCACGGAGCAAAGACTCTTTCACACCATGTATCGTCACGGTCATTCAAGGTGTGATAGATTATTTTCATACCGAGATGTGACATAGCGATCTCGTAAACATCCGGAAAACAGAACCCGAAACGTATATCCACATCCGCCGGGTCCTTTATGACCGCATTAAGCTCACCGCCGGTATAGCGGGTCGGTTTCATAACGCCGGAAAGTATTTTATCCTTCAATGTTATCATATAGGCAATCCCCTTATCCATAGATTATAAAAATGCATCGAAATAACAATGCATCTTTTGACTTCACGTTCATTTTCTGACAGAGCGGCTGATAAAAACACCGTACCGCTCTTACCTGTATACGATTATAACATACCAAGCTGTTTTTTGTCAATAATCCGCGCAAAAACGGCATAAAAAAGACAGACTCACATTCTCCTTCCCCGAACTTATCTGGATTAGGAAGAATGTTCGCCTGCCGTTACAATTGGTGGAGCTGACGAGAATCGAACTCGTGTCCGAAAACAGATCCACCCGAGTTTCTCCGAGCGCAGGTTATGAAAAACATTCCCTTTGCCAAAACCTCATAACCAAAGCTATGACATCGGTAGTTCCTGATTCATGGCGGATGCCGGAACGCTCATCCGCTCACGTTCACCACTCATATCATGCCTCAGCCTGTGCCGTGGTACTCACAGGGGAGACAACGCCGCAATTAGGCAGCGTAAGCTAATTCTCTATCGTTAGCGTTTATATTTAAAGTTTGAGCCTTTTTAGCGCGGCTGACTCATCCGCGGCTCGCTTCTCAAGCTTCCCCGTCCCCGTCGAAGCCATTGCAGCCCCACGGTTTGAGTTTAAAACTATTATACCATAATATTAGCCGAAAATCAATGGTTTTATGCCGATTTTATTATAAATTCAAAATTTGTTCACAGCGGGCATCAGTCAAACCACTTTTTACGTTTGAAAAATATTATCTCCCCAACAACCACAACAATGCTCAGGATTATTACCGCGATATATCCGTATTTCCACGCAAGCTCCGGCATTCCGGTAAAATTCATCCCGTACCAGCCTACGATAAGAGACAGCGGACTGAATATCGTTGTAACGACCGTCAGGACCTTCATGGTCTGGTTCTGCATTATGTCGATCTGCGACTGATACATTTCACGAAGCTGTACCGTATATTCCCGCAGCATCTTGGTATTATCGTAGAGCCTGTCCGCCCGTGCCGCCGCGGCGCGGTACATCCTGCAGTCCTCGGCATTGAATATACTGTTCTTGTTCTCTCCCATCATCTGCATCATATCACAAAGCTGCTGATAATAACCGTTAAGTATCAATATCTCACGCCTGTAACGCAGGATATCGGTATGGAACGTATCTATATCATGGTCCAGCAATTCCTCCTCGACCGATACGAGCTTGTCCTCATATCTTTGCAGATACAAAACATCATCGCTTATCAAAAACTCTATTATCTCCAGAAAAAATCTCGCCTCAAGCGTGGTTTCCAGCGCCTTTATCTCGGGAAGACGCGATGCTATTTTTGATATCCTGTTTGTGTCGTCTATAAATATAAGATGCCCCTTGTGAATATAAAATCCGAACCCGTATTCCTTTTCGAGAAGATCCTGCTTATCCGGAATGAGCACCGTGCCGACTATGCAGCTTCTTAGGATATCCACCTTTGTATACTGGATATGCTCCATCGACCGCATCAGTACCTCATGATGATACGTGCCGGCAAACCGGCTGTCGAACTCACGCATCGATAATATCTCAACAAATATTTCGTTATCCTCTACCTCCGACTCGTTCAATATCGGCGTCAGCCTTTTATTCAATCTGTACTTCATGATCTCATCCCTCCCACAGCGTTGATATCGTTTGATCGTGAAACGAGTTTTTCGTGATCTCCTAATATAATAACATATCTTTGCGTAAAATTCAATTCAAATAAACTTTACAAAATCCATATCCCGCAAAATAAAAAGCACCTCTCCGGATAAAACGGATCGGCGCGATTCGTATTCATCGGCGGTCTCCATGCTCAAGCTTTCTGAAGCATTCACCGCAATAGACAGGTCTGTCATGTCTCGGTTCGAACGGGATAGCCTCTACCCTTCCGCATTCCGAACACACTATCTCATACAGGATCCTGCTGTCGTTTCTGTGACCTTGTCTGCATCTCCGGCATCTTGTCGGCTCCGTATCGAACCCTTTTTCAGCATAGAAACGCTGCTCACCGGCAGTAAAAACAAAATCTTCTCCGCATTCTTTACATTTTATTATCTTGTCGCTGTACATCTTATTCCCTTTCATATATCGATCTATAAAATTTAAGCCGTGTTATTTTTCATGAAGCACCGTCTCAAGCTTTTTCTTGATCCGCTGCATCGCGTTATCCACAGCTTTTACATCCCTTCCCACAGTCTCCGCGGTCTCTCTGTAGCTTTTTCCGTTCAGATGGCACAGAAGCACCTTGAGTTCAAACGGCGAAAGCAGCTCGGTGATCTTTCCCTCAAGCCCCTCAGCATTCTCACGCTCGATCACTATCCTTTCCGGATCGCCGCTGCCGCTGCCTATCATATTCCCCAATGCCGATTCGTCGTCATCGGCTGTGCCGCTCAGGGAAACGTAAGAATTCAACGGACTGTGCTTCATCCTTGACGCCTTTTTCACGGCAGAGATTATTCTCCGCTCAATGCAGACTCCCGCAAAAACATTAAAAAGCGGAAATTTATCACTGTCAAAATCCATTACCGCCTTATACAGTCCTATAAGTCCCTCCTGAACGATGTCATCATCATCGCCTCCGGCGAGATAATACGGCTGAGATTTTTTATGCACCAGCGGCTTGTACCTCATTAATACCGTCTCAAGCGCGGCTTTATCTCCCGACTGCGCGAGCCTCACAAGCTCATTATCATCCGTTTTTTCGTAATCCCTCTCCACGCTCATATCTGCCTCTTTACCACCGTATAATCATCACCCGGCCGAAAATAAGGACATGACCTGAACTTGCGCGCGGAGAGTGAATAAAGCTCATCCTCGTCCATATCGACTGTGCACATCATACATTCATATTCCTCATCATAGGCATAATTCATACAAATATCACATTCAGCCTTGACCATATCGTTTACCCTTTCATGTCGATCCCAGCATTCCTGTATTATTCTATTCCATTTAATAAACTTTGTCAAGCCCTTCGTAATATTCAAAAGAATTTTTTCATATATTGTACAGAAAAACACGGCGATTTACTCAAATTCATGACCTTTTCGCCGTAATCTTATGCGCCGCCGATATATTCGCGGCGCGGTACGGGGGTATATAATGAAAGACTATATTGAGGAGCGCGTATTGGAAACCGCGCAGTACATAATCGACAACAAATCAACTGTCCGCACCGCGGCGCGCGTGTTCAACGTAAGCAAGTCCACGGTGCACAAGGACGTACACGAGCGGCTGTACGGTATTGACCGTGATATGTTCCGCCGCTGCCGCGCAGTGCTTGAACAGAACAAGGCGGAGCGCCACATCCGCGGCGGTCTTGCGACAAAGGAAAAGTACAGACTCTGCCGCGAAAAACACAGATCGGATCCCTGACACATTTTATATATATTTTACAGTCAATTTACGCTCATTGCTTGCATCTTACACCGAATTGTGATATACTTATATCATGGGTAGTATCGCGTTTTCCGGGATACTGTCATCACGATCAATATTCACGTACAGAGCGTTTTTCGCGCGCTCTTTCAAGGAAAGGATGTGTAAGCTTTGCTTATAGAAAGCATGCGCAACCACGATCTGAGGCTGGCTATGCTTCCGTATTCCAGCGCGCTCAAGGTCGTAAGAATGTACATCGACACTATAGAAGAGGAGCTCTTTGCAAACAGACGCTCAAGTCCGATAGAGCATGTAAAAATACGCCTCAAGCGCCCCAGCTCCATAGCGCGCAAGCTTGAAAAGAGAGGTCTTGAAGCAACGGTAGACAATGCTGTGCAGTATATCGACGACATTGCCGGTGTACGCATAGTATGTCTTTTCCGCGATGACATATACAAGATCGCGGATGTGATAAAAAACATCGCAAATATCAGGATAGTTCGTATCAAGGACTATATCAAGGAGCCTAAAGCCAACGGCTACAGGAGCTATCATATGCATATAGAGATACCTGTCCGGATGCTTGACGGCGAACAGATGGTAAAGGTAGAGATACAGCTAAGGACTGTGGCAATGGATTTCTGGGCAAGCGTGGAGCACAAGATCAGGTACAAAAAAGAGCCGGAGATACCGGATAAGATAAGCACCGATCTTATAAAATGCGCAAACCTGATAGAAAAGATAGACTCGAAAATGCAGAAGCTCAACAAAAAGATCATGCGCCTTGAAGAAGGCGGAACAGCTACGGCGGATGCGGCGGAATCGTACGACGAAGAGGACGATATCTTCAAGGGCATCAACGCCGAACGAACATGACATTATAATAGCTGCGGCAAAACTCAAAGGAGGGGAACTGCCGCAGCCATTATTTTTCTATTATACAACATCTGTCAAAAACCGGATCGCGCCGACACCTGTCACCACGCAATCATATCTTCATTTTCGGGAACGTACAGCCACTCGTTTACATTCTCGGCAAGGATCGTGACATTGCCCGAATTATCCGCCTTGTAGACCGAATCGTCCGAGTATTCACGCCTTACTACAACCGGCTCACCATAGCGGAACAGCCCGCCGTTGGGCGCTGTGCTCCGGCACTCGGTGCCGATAACGACCTTGTATTGTCCGCTGTCGGTGAGATAAATGAATTTATCTTCGAAAGACCAAACACTATCTGAGAAATCACTGCTTATTTCGACGAGCTCGCCCGTTTTGTAATTATACGCCATGAGCGTTCTCCTCGTTACAGGCCTCATATTCGTTGTGATCCCATAACCGTAACGTCCCTCATCCTCATACAAATATACATAGTCTCCTATAGTATAAAGATCCCTTACACCCTCTATCAATTTTGTTTCGCCGTCTATGCTTATATTCACGCCATCCGCAGTTATCATAACGACAGGTCCTTCCTCTGTGACCCCGGACGAGCCCTGCGGTATCTCACCGTACTCAGCCGCAACATTTTCGACAAGCCGCGCCTCACTTATGCTCCCGTCGGTAAGATCAAGAACGTGATATGTATCCCCGCCTATATCGTCTTTGGTAAGATAACCGAATTTGTCCACGTTCACTCCGCCGGTGTCATAGAGATATCCAAAGCTCTCGGCGCGGAGCCCGGGAGACAGCTCCGTCACAGTTTCGCCGTCATATACGTATATAGGCGAATCCCCGTTATTGTAAAGCTCGTCAGCATCCAGAAAATATATCTTTGTGCATGCGGGATCAAAGCAGATCCCTGTCGCCGGGATATCACCCACCGCATTCTTTTCAACTCCCGATGCTGTGATGCGTGTATCGTAAAGATAATATGCATACTTCGTGCTCTCACTCTTACTCCCATTCTCCGCGACAAAGGTCCTTACATACATTTTGCTCTCACCTATTATGAACCCGTCCCCAAATGCCATTGTTTCCGGTCTTACTTCCTTGATAAAATGACTGTCGGTGAGCGTATTTCCGTTTATATCAAGCCTGTATATGTATTGCTCCGCAACAGAAGGCGCCAGATTCGGATAGAATACAGCCTGCATATTCGTTATAAGCTCCGCCTGTTTATCCGAAAGCTCATACGCCTTGTTTGTTTCGCTGTCTATACAGCCGAGAAGCAGACCGTCACCGTAATTGTAGAAAGCCATACCGTATTCGTATCTCAAATTCTCGCAGTCATCCGTTTCGGTCATAAGCCTTTCGTTTTCGCCGTTGGAATCCACACAGTAGAGATGTCCGTCATCATCCGTGTAATACAGCATCCCGTCCGCCTCTCTGTACTCGGCTTGTGGGACACTAAAGCCGTTCTCCTCTATCGCGGCAAGCTCCGCCTCGCTGTACTCCGGCGGTATCAGCTCAGTTCCGTCGAACGAATAAAGTCCGCTGCAGGCGGGCATGAACCGTGACGAATACACATACGCGTATCCTTTGTCCGTGTCAAGTTTGTATACGATATACGGTATGGAGCACAGCATATCTCCGGTGTCAAGATCATACACATCAGTCTTGTCATTGAAGTTAACAGCGAACACAAGCCTGCGTCCGTTCCCGTTACATGCGAGCAGCTTAGTATATACGTCCTCTTCGAAGCTCATAAGCTCAACGCCGTTATCGGATATTATATATTTTCCGTCTCTGTACAGCTCGGTAAGACCGTTACCGTACGTCTGCACGATCTCGCTGCTTCCGTCAAGCAATTCATTGTCTGAATAGACAAGTCTCGGTATCCACTTGTACACCCTGTACATGACCGCGACCGCCTGTTCGATTGTCATAGCTGCCTGAGGCTCAAAGCTCCCGGCGCCGGTCATGAACCCGCCGCTCACCATGATATACACGGCTTTTGCAGCATACCCGCTCACGCTTGCAGCATCGCTTATAAGCTCTCCAAGCAGACTCGGATCAGGCTCATCCAAAAAGCCCATTAGTCCCAACCTATGCATGGTGTTATAAAGTATCAGCGCTGCCTCCTCGCGCGTAAGCGCCTGCTCGGGAAGAAACTTCGAACCGTCGCAGGCAAGCCCTTCATATATATACACATCAAGTGAGTTCACGCTGGGATAATCTTCACAGTCGATGAACCGCCCAAATTCCCTTTGCTCGCCGAGCCGCGCGGTACTGTCAAGCACCGAATACAGCAGCTCAGTAAACTCACCGCGCGTTATCGGACGCGTATAATCATACACATTATCAAGTTTCTCGGGCAAAAGTCCCTCGCTCACAAAGCCGCTTACCTCCGTGTATGCCCAGTCCGAAAGGCTTATCCACTCCGCCGTGCCCGCGGGCACAGCTGCCGCCATCACCGCGGCGCATATCATAGCCGCCGCTCTCCTTTTCCACCTATTCATCTCCTGCCTCCTTATACGTTGTCTAAATATCCCATCAGCTTATACAATGTCAGCTCCGTATCCGGCGCGTACTCCGCGCTCCCGTCCGTGTTATACGAGCTTATCACCATGATCGGCGCGTCGAGCGCGTTATCTATCAAAACGGCAAGATCCTCTCTTGTCACCTCAGCACTGTACACAAGCTCCACGCCCTCCGATAGAGCTATCCAACCGGCAGCTGACATATACCCGTTTGGGTATCCGCCGTTTTCCTCGGCTACGAAGCTGTAATTCAATATATCCATTATCATTTTAACCGCCTCGGCATAGGTTATGGTCTCATCGGGGCGGAACGTTCCGTCCGGATATCCTTCTATGTAACCAAGCGCGCTCATGACCTCGACGCCTCCGAATGCCCAATGCTCCTGCGTCACATCCGAATACGTTGAGCTGACGTAAAATACATCGCCGATGTCGCCGAATGGGATCATATTATAGAGCATGGTCACCGCCTCCGCGCGGGTGACGTCCTTGTGGGGTCTGAACGTTCCGTCCTCGTAGCCGTTCACTATGCCAAGCTCTGTGAGCCTGTTTATGCTGTTAAGGCTTTCGGCGCTCAGATCCGATGTGTCGCTGAACGCGAATGCCTGCGTGCCGCAGAGCAGCAGCGCCGCAGCGGCTGTTGCGATCTTCCGCATCATTTACTCCACCTCCTCATAAGACGTGGTCAGCGTCCCGCTGACGTACCTTCTGCCCGTGAGAGATGAAAGACGGACGTTGTATTCCTTTCCGCCCTCAAGTCCCGATATTTTGAAACCGGTTATATTTACCGGGCCCATATATTTCACAATATATTTCGAATCTTCGCCCAGCTCATACACGCTTATAAAATAAACATCATTCGCGCCGGTATCGCCGCAGCTCAGACTTATCGTATTCTCGTTCTCAGCTAAAACGACCTTACCTAAATGATCCATGGCATCCGCCGGATCCACCTTCACCTCGCTGAAATTAACCTCCGCAGCAGCCGGTACCGACAAGCAGCACGCCGCCGCAAGTATGCATATTAATAATTTTTTCTTCATAGCCGCCTCCTATATTTCAGTCGTTCAGTATAAATCCTCTCACCAGAATATCATCGTCAAAGTGCAGTACAGCCTCCGTGCCGTCACTTAGCCGGTACGTTTCCTTCAAGCCATCCGAGCTCTCGCTGCCCTCGCCCATCGTTCTGTGAACCTCAGCCCTGTCGCTCCCGATCTCGCTCACGTTCGCCGCCTGCGCAAGCGCCGCCGTACCAAAAATCATTATTATTGTACATATCGCCGCAGCGATAGACGTTATCTTCTCTTTCATGTCAATCCTCCCTATTTATCTTTGCCGGGACGGCATCTGCCGCCCCGGCTCCCTTTTTACCTATTTACCTGTATTTTAAACCTATTTATCCCTTTGACCTATATATCTCCCTGCCTATTATCTCCGGCAGATAGTTTACCTTCCCTCCATACCGGGAACGGAGGGATCCTCCCAAAAAAGCGTTTTACTCTGCAGCTTCCGTTTCGCCGCTCTCCTCCGAGCCGCTGTTTATTATGTATCCGGTCTCAAGCTCGCCGTCATCATAGTGCAGAACGGCTGTCCTGCCGTCGTCTAAGCTGTATGTCTCCTTATTCCCGTTTGCGCTCACGCTTTCAGGCTCTCCGAGCGAGGAATATATATCCTCAGTTTCGTCAGCCGGCGGCTGCTCGCTTGTATCCTCCGTATACGTCTCCGGCTCTGACGGCATTTCTATGCTGCCGTAGCTCGCGGATGCGCCCGCAGCGCCTCCCTGGCGCTCAGGCTCGCTCACCTCCGCTTGAATGCTCTGAGACGATACGGTATCCGGTACGACCGGTACGCTCTGCTCAGATACCGTGCTTCTTACGGGATCGCCCTCGCTCTCAGCTGCGCTGATCTGCCCGGCAGCGGCATCAGCATCCGAGGCATCGCTCCTCGGCGGTTCTGACTCACGCACCGTATCGCTCTGTGGTTCCGATTCCGGTTCCGCCTGCGGCTCGGTCGGCTCCGGCTCTGCGATCGACTGTGCCGCATCTATGATCGCCGGCACCACCTCGACCGGCTCCGGCGTTGCCGCCGCATCGACATTGTTTTCAACCGCAGTGGAAACAGCATCGGTAAGACACAGACACGAGACCGTAATACATGCGCAGACAGCCGCAGCCAGCCAAACGGGCTTCTTTTTCTTCCATGAGACTATCCGCTTCACCCTTCGCGTCACCTCATGCTTGCCGCCGCTCACACCCGTTGCGCCGGGTATGAACATTGCATGCTTTGTCGCGGTCTTTACAAGGACCATCGCATAGCCCTTTCGGCTGTTTGTGAGCTTCATAACGTTATCGTCGCAGTACATCTCAACATCCGCACGGAATCTTCGGAACGAAAGCCACATGAACGGATTGAACCAGTTCAGACACATCATCGCCGCGGCGGTAACGAGCTTTGCATTATCGCGGTTCCTGTAATGGCACAGCTCGTGCAGCAGTATCTGCCGCTGCTCATCGGGCGTGTATCCATCGGGCAGTATGACCGTCCTTCCGAGTGTCTGTGCTGTTTTGCCTTGTCTCAGCGTTATGTTCTCACGTATGCTCAGCTCCGAGATCAGCTCTCTCAATATCCCGAGCGTGACCTCGTCGGTTATCCTTTCGAGCCGGGACATGCGGACTCTGTGAACGACAAACACTGTAAGATACCACAGTGCCAAAACAACGATGCCTATGCAATATACCAACGCAATAATGTTTTTCACATCGATATGCGCCGCCTGCGGCGCAACAGCCGCACCTGCCGAGACAGCAACTTCGCCGACCACGTTATAGATACTTGCCTTCGTCGGGATGCTGACGTTCCCGATACAGAACACCACCTGGACCGCAGGTATTATCCAGACGGCACAGTGCGCGGCAGCCGAAAGCTTCTGACGGAATATCGCCTTTATGAGCATCACGAACGCCGTAATAACCGTTACGCGCAGCGCCATTGCGACGAAAAGAGAATAGATCGTACTGTTCATATACTAATCCTCCATTTTATCAATCAATCCCATCAACTCCTCCGCCTCTTCATCGGACAGCTTTGAATCCCTTACAAGATTCGAAAACAGCATCCTTACAGAGCCGTTATAAATGCGGTCAAGAAAATGCCTTGTCTCATTCCTGCGCGACTTGTCCTCATCCACGGCAGGGTAATACCGCTTTCCCTGCGGCGAATCCTTCGCCTCGAGCGCGCCCTTGCCGACAAGCCTTGAAACGAGCGTCTTGATAGTAGAATAGCTCCATCCGCTGTCGGAAAGAGCGCCGCGTATTTCGCCTATGAGACTTCCCGGTCTGTCCCACAGCACCTCTAGCACCTTCCATTCGGATTCGGAAATGTTTTTTGCACCTTCCATTCTGATCCTCCTATCTTCATTCGAGTCTACATTTGTAACTCTATCTATAGTTTACACCTGTAACCTTGATTTGTCAAGTATTTTTTTTAGAATTTTTTAAAAAATTTTTATATACATTGACAAATGCCTCGTTTTTTGTTAAAATTGAGTTGTTTTAATTTAACGGATATATGAAAGGACGTTTTTAAAATGTCAGACGATATAAATTTACCGCAGGGACCCGAATTACTGATCTGTGAAAATCCGAACAGGATCCTTCCGTTTTATGTTACAGAGCTCGGCTGTTCAAAATGCGAGCGCGGCCGGTTTGAACGGAACGGCTGTGACGGCTACTTGCTGATATTCGCACTTGAAGGCAGCTGCACGATCACGGCGGGCAAAAACACCGTAAGCCTGCATAAGAACAATATGCTCCTGTTAAACAGTCTCAGCGGCTGCCGCTGTGCACCTGAGGATCCGGACGCGTGTTTTCTGTGGATGCAGCTCGACGGCACCGGCGTTCGCTCCTATGCCGGACTTTTAGGTGAAATAAACTGCGGCGAGATACCTGTAATGTTCCGGGGCAACATCATAGACGATATAAATTACATAGCGCTCATGGCACAGCGCAGCGATCTTATAAGTATGGTGCAGATCTCAAACACGCTTTCGGAAATATTGAGCACGCTTCTGACTCAGCGTCTCTCTTCACAGCTTGCGGCGTCAAAGAACAGCTCGCACTATGACGACATACATTCCGCCGTGGAATACATCCGCGCCAACTACCGCAGTGACATAAGCCTGAATGACATAACCGCGCACGTGAACATCTCCAAATACTACTTCATCCGCCTGTTTAAGGAGCAAATGGGGATGACGCCGTATGAGTACATGATAAACTACAGGATCTACCGCGCAAAGCTCCTGCTTCGCTCAACGGACGAATCGGTAAACAAAATTGCATCACGCATCGGTTTTTCGTCTCCGAGCAATTTCATACGTCACTTCAAAAAAGCCGAGGGCGTATCCCCGGCGGGCTACAGACGCGGCTTTTCCGCCGATGATGCGCATGACCGCTCCGCCGCAGCGGCAAAAAAACCGCATACAGCAAAGACGGCCACATAACGTGACCGTCTTTACTGCTTATTATATCAATCAAAGAGTGTATCCTTTAATCCTTCGACGAAGCTATTATCTTGTTCGCAACGTCCATCGGCGCCTGCTCGTAGCGCACGAACTCGAATGTGAACGTTCCGCGTCCGCCGCTCATAGCTCTGAGATCCGTTGCATACTTGTGCATCTCAGACATCGGCACCTCAGCCTCGACCAGATTGAGACCTTCCTTATCGCTTTCGCCCATGCCCATTATCCTTCCGCGGCGCTTGTTGATATCGCCTATAACGTCTCCCATTATGTTCTCGGGAACGTAGCTCTTGAGATAGCCTATCGGCTCAAGAATAACGGGACCTGCCTGCTTAAGGCCTTCCTTATACGCTATCGACGCCGCCGTTTTGAACGCCATCTCCGACGAATCTACCGGATGATACGAACCGTCAAGCAGCGTCGCCTTCAGATTCACTACCGGATAACCCGCCAGAACGCCCTTTGCACAGCTCTCCTGCAAGCCCTTCTCTATAGCCGGGAAATAGTTTTTCGGAACGCTTCCGCCGAATACCTTCTCCTCAAACATGAGTTCCTCGGTAAGTCCCGGTGAAAATTCGATCTTTACATGTCCGTACTGACCGTGTCCGCCCGACTGCTTCTTGTGTTTTCCTTCAACGACAGCCGTCTTTGTTATCGTCTCTCTGTAAGGAGTTATCGGCTCCTCAAGTATAACATTTACGCCATACTTGTTCTTTAGCTTGCTCACGATAACGTCGATGTGCTGCTCACCCTGACCGTTTATGAGAGTCTGCTTCGTTTCAGCATTGTTCGTTACCGTAAATGTCGGATCCTCGTCCATGAGCTTCGTAAGACCGCTTATGATCTTTTCCTCGTCGCCCTTTGCCGCAGGCTTTACCGCCATTGAAAGCACGGGCGGCGGGAACTCTATACCCGTGAGGATTATATCCTTATTCTTATCGCAGAGAGTATCTCCCGTCTTTGTGAATTCAAGCTTTGTCACGCAGCCTATGTCACCGGCCTTTACGGACTTGACCTCGGTCTGCTTCTTTCCGCAAAGCGTATATACCTTTCCGATCCTCTCACTTTCACCCTTATTCGGATTATAATATGTGCTGTCCGCCTTTATCTCGCCGGAATATACTCTGAATATCGACATCTTGCCTACATACGGGTCTGCTATGGTCTTGAATACCACCGCAGCCGTTGTCTCTGTCTCGGACTGGACAAGCTCTACAGGCTCGGCATTGTCGCGCTTTCTGCCCACCTCTTTTATCTCCGAAGGTGAGGGCAGATATTTTCCTATACCGTCCATAAGGCTCCTCACGCCTATGTTGTCCTGACCGCTTCCGCAGTAAACAGGATAAATGCTTCCGTCCTTTACGCCCTTTCTTATAGCCTGCTTGATCTCATCGAACGTGAACTCCTCCTCATTGAAGTATTTCACCATGAGCTCCTCGTCAGTGCTCGCTACCGCCTCCATGATCATCTCACGAAGCGGCGCAACCACCTCAGCCATTCCCTCCGGAACCGGTATGTCAACTCTCTCCTTGCCCTCATAGCGGCGTGCCGTCATATCTACTATATCAACAAATCCTTTAAATTCATCGCCCTCGCGTATCGGGTATACGAACGGCGTTACAGCCTTTCCGAATACCGCCTTCATCTCCTCAAGCGTCTTCTCATAGCTTGCACGGTTATCGTCTATCTTGTTTACGAAAAACATTATGGGAATATCCTTCGTCTTGGCATATTTATACACCTGCTCGGTTCCCACGGAAACTCCGCTCCTGCCGCTCAGAACAACAAGCGCCGAATCGGCTGCTCTTACTCCCGCTTTCACATCGCCCGCAAAGTCAAAATATCCCGGCGTATCTATAACGTTATATTTCATCCCCTTCCAATTGAGAGGCGCTACTGCCGTATTTATCGAGAATTTTCTCTTTATCTCCTCGCTGTCATAGTCCGTAACGGTCGTCCCGTCCGCAACGCTTCCCAAGCGCTTCGTTTCTCCGGCATTGAAAAGCATCGCCTCTGTAAGAGTGGTCTTTCCGCATTTTCCATGACCCATAACGGCAATATTTCTGATATTCTCCATATAATTTTTCCTCCTTGTAAGCGCCGCCCGCGGAATAAGCAGCCGCCGCGGCAATATTTATTTACGTTCAACAGCCGGTGCGGATGCCGCAAACGGCTCATACTATATATATACCACAAAGATTTTGAGATAAACAACGATTTATATGTCATTATGCACTAAATATAAATTGCATCTTTGTATATTATATATAACACACATTGAAATCCTACGATTTTTTTCAAAAAAGTCTTTATTTTTCCCGCATTATATGATATACTGTATGTATAGCGCTCAGGCGCGACAAAAAGACAGAGGAGGTATTGTCAATGAAACACGTTAAGACCTTGAACAAGGCTAACCTTAAGAAGACAGCCGTTATGGGCGGCTGCGGCGAATGCCAGACTTCCTGCCAGTCGGCTTGCAAGACTTCTTGCACGGTTGCAAACCAGAAGTGTGAGCATGCCGAATAAGCCGGCTTTCGCTCTGTCGGCATGACGGAGCATAAACGGCGCAGCGCTTGGCGTACGGTATCACCGCGCGCCGGGCGTATTATTTTGACCAAAAATTTTGATTTGAAAGGATCGGATCGGATTGATACATAAATATAAAATGTTTGATATGGACATAGTTCTGGACATATACTCGGGGGCTGTCCATGTTGTTGACGACTGTGTTTACGATATGCTGGACTACTTATTGGAGCCGTTCACTCCGGAGAGCGAATGCCCGGCGTTTATATCGGATGAGCTGTCAAGGAAATACTCACCTGAGGACATAGCCGAGAGCTATGCGGAGATCTGTGAGCTGTACAAAAACGGTCAGCTGTTCTCGGAGGACACCTATGAAGATTTCGCAAAGAACTGGAACAAACAGAGCGTTGTAAAGGCGCTTTGCCTGCATATCGCTCACGACTGTAACCTGCGCTGCAAATACTGCTTTGCGGGAACCGGCGAATATCACGGCGCGCGCGGCATGATGAGCGCCGAAACAGGCAAAAAGGCTATCGATTTTGTTATCAAAAACAGCGGAACAAGAAAAAATATTGAAATAGACTACTTCGGCGGCGAGCCCTTGATGAACTTCAACGTTGTCAAGGAGATAACGGAATACGCCAAGGAGCAGGCCGCAAAGCACGGCAAGAATTTCAGATTCACCGTTACTACAAACGGTATCCTGCTTGACGAGGACAAGAAAAAATATATAAACGAGAACATGTCAAACGTAGTCCTCAGCATCGACGGCAGAAAAGAGGTAAACGACCGCATGCGCCCGAGAGTTGACGGCAGCGGAACATACGATGCTATACTTCCGAAATTCATAGACATGGCTGAGAGCCGCAGCCAGGATAATTACTATGTCCGCGGCACGTTCACAGCATTCAACAAGGATTTCGCAAACGACGTTATACACCTTGCCGATCTCGGCTTCAAGCAGACGAGCGTTGAGCCTGTAGTCGCGCCGGAGGATGAGGAATACGCCCTTACCGAAAAGGATCTCCCCGAGATCTTTGACCAGTACGAAAAGCTCGCCGCTGAGTACCTCAAGCGCTGGAAGGAAGGGAATTGGTTCAACTTCTTCCACTTCATGATCGACCTTGATCAGGGTCCGTGCGCAATAAAGCGTCTTTCAGGCTGCGGCGCGGGTCACGAATATCTTGCGGTAGCCGCGGACGGCGACCTTTATCCCTGCCACCAGTTCGTCGGCAACAAGGATTTCCTTATGGGAAATGTATACGAGGGTAAGCTTGACGAAAAGATAAGAAAGTATTTTGAGGATTCAAATATCTATACAAAGGACAAGTGCCGTAACTGCTTCGCAAAATTCTACTGCAGCGGAGGATGCAGCGCGAACGCTTTCAACTTCAACGGTGATATAAACAAGCCCTATGAGCTTGCCTGCGAGATGGAGAAAAAGCGTGTTGAATGCGCAATAGCGGTTGAAGCAGCAAAGAAGCTTGGCTGAAACGCTTTACGGGAGTGGTTACTATTCACAGTAAATGTGAGCCACAATGGACCACTCCTTGACCCCCTCCGAATTTATCGCGCTGCGCGCGAATAAATTCGGGCAAGGGGGTTCAACACCGGCGGTGTTGAGGGGGTCCGAGCGCCGCTTTAACTATGCTGCACAATGTAAGCTACGTGCGGAACCGTGTTGTAGTTGTGCTCTGTGTCACTTCAGCTTAAGACGGCATCGTGACCCCCCGAAACGCTAGCGCGCTTCGACCCCCTTGCCCAAATCCGACACGTCGGATTTGGAGGGAGGTCAAGGCTGTGCAAATTGGCACAGTTGTTTCTAATCGACTGTGAATAGTAACCGGGAGTGATGCTCTTTGAAACAAAATTATCAGATCATCCTCGATAAAAAGCTCGAGGAAATTGTAAATTCGGGTGTGAAGCCGAGACTTCTGCTTCACGCCTGCTGCGCTCCGTGCTCAAGCTATGTTCTTGAGTATCTTAACCGCTATTTTGATATTACCGTGTTCTTCTTTAACCCGAATATAACCGAAAAAGATGAATACGAAAAGCGCTCGGCTGAGCTAAGGCGACTCATCTCGGAGCTTCCGCACGAAAACAGCATAGCTTTCCTTGACGGCGGCTATTCCCCCGAGGAATTTGAGATGATTGCAAAAGGGCTTGAAAATGAGCCGGAAGGCGGAGCAAGATGCATGAAATGCTACAGACTGCGTCTTGAACACACCGCACGCACGGCAGCCGAAGGGAGCTTTGATTTCTTCACCACCACGCTCTCGATAAGTCCGCACAAGAATGCGCAGGCTTTGAATTCCATAGGCGCGGACGCAGCCGAAAAATACGGCTCAAACTGGCTTTATTCCGATTTCAAAAAGAAAAACGGCTACAAGCGCTCCTGTGAGCTCTCAGCCGTCTATGGTCTCTACCGTCAGAACTACTGCGGCTGCGAATACTCAAAGCGCGAGGCTGAGCTGCGCAGCACCGAATGAAAATAATGGGATGCCGCAAAGCACATATGTGCGCTGCAGCATCCCATTATTTTTATATATTTTCCGCTATAAGCTCTGCCATCCTTGCACAGCCTACCGCATTCATACCTTCACTCATAATGTCCGGCGTTCTGCAGCCCATATCGAGTACCTTGTCAACGGCATCGTTTATTGCCTTTGACTCCTCGATAAGACCGAACGACATCTCAAGCATCATAGCCGCCGAAAGTATGGTCGCAACCGGATTTGCCTTGTCCTGACCGGCAATATCGGGCGCCGAACCGTGTATCGGCTCATACATTCCGCACTTCGTTGCGCCAAGCGATGCGGACGGAAGCATTCCTATAGATCCCGCTATTGCTGATGAAAGATCTGAAAGGATGTCTCCGAAAATGTTCGAGGTAACGATAACATCAAACTGAGCAGGATTTATCGCGAGCTGCATTGCGGCGTTGTCAACGTACATATGCGAAAGCTCAACCTCCGGATATTCCTTCGAAAGCTCTGTCATCGTCTTTCTCCAGAGCTTTGACGAATCGAGAACGTTCGCCTTGTCTACCGATACCACGCGCTTTTTGCGCAGCATCGCCGTTTCGAACGCGATCCTGCCGATCCTCTCGATCTCCTCAATGCTGTAGCGCTCTTCGTCACTCGCCCATGAACCGTCCTCAGCGGTGTGTCTCTCACCGAAATAGATACCGCCCGTGAGCTCGCGAACCACCATAACGTTGAGTCCGTCCTTGAGCTTCTCATCCTTCAGCGGCGACGCGTCCTTGAGCTGCGGCTTTAGGATGGACGGTCTCAGATTCGAATAGAGCCCGAGCGCCTTTCTTATGCCCAGAAGTCCCTTCTCCGGTCTCTCCTTGCAGTTATCCCATTTCGGTCCGCCGACAGCACCCAGAAGCACGCTGTCCGAAGCCTTGCATATGTCCACAGTCTCCTGCGGAAGCGGCGTGCCGAACTTGTCTATCGCGCATCCGCCCATGTATACGTCCGTATATTCAAACCTGTGTCCGTATTTATCCGCGACCGCGTCAAGCACCTTTACGGCGCCGTTTACGATCTCCGGACCTATGCCGTCACCTTTTATAAGTGCGATCTTAAATTCACTCATTTTCCCAAACTCCTTACCGTCACATTTTTCCCGAGCTTATGTAATTCACAAGCCCGCCGGCGTTTATAAGCTCCTGCATGAACTGAGGGAACGCCGCCGCCTGATATTCTCTGCCCTTTGTCTCGTTCGTTATAACGCCGGTGTCAAAGTTTATTGACACGGTATCACCATTGTCTATATCCTTTGCCGCCTCCGGACACTCAAGTATCGGCAAACCTATATTGAGCGAGTTTCTGAAGAATATCCTCGCAAAGCTTTCCGCTATTACGCAGGAAATGCCGCTTGCCTTTATCGCTATAGGAGCGTGCTCGCGCGACGAACCGCAGCCGAAATTCGCACCTCCGACCATTATGTCGCCTTCACGAACTTTATTCACAAAATCCTTGTCTATATCCTCCATGCAGTGCTTGGCAAGCTCCTCCGGCAAGGAGGTATTTAAATAACGAGCCGGGATTATTACATCCGTATCTATATTGTCTCCGTATTTTATGACTGTACCTTTTGCGTTCATTACTGTTCCTCCCCTCACATAACTTCTTCCGGTGCCGTGATCTTACCTGTCAGAGCGCTCGCCGCCGCAACCTCAGGGCTTGCAAGATAGACCTCGCTCTCAACATGACCCATTCTTCCGATAAAGTTTCTGTTTGTCGTGGAAACGCATCTCTCGCCTGCGGCAAGTATGCCCATATGGCCTCCGAGACACGGTCCGCATGTGGGAGCGGAAATAACGCATCCCGCCTCTACAAGCGCAGAGAGAGTGCCGTCCTTGAGCGCGTCAAGATATATCTTCTGTGTTGCCGGGAATATTATTACCCTAACACCCTTCTTCACCTTACGCCCCTTCATGATCGCAGCGGCACGCTGAAGATCCGAAAGGCGTCCGTTTGTACATGAACCTATCACGACCTGATCGATCGTCACATCGCCCCAGTTCTCCGGAGTTCGCGCATTCTCGGGAAGATGCGGGAATGCGACCGTATGCGGCACCTGTGAGAGATCGATGTCTATTACCTGCGAATACTCCGCATCCTCATCCGCCGTAAACTCGACGAATTCTCTGTCGGAATGCTCCTTCATATATTCGCGCGTAAGCTCGTCCACCTCAAAAATACCGTTCTTTGCACCCGCCTCTATGGCCATGTTCGCAACCGTGAAGCGGTCATCCATAGTAAGCGTATGCATTCCGGGACCCGTAAACTCCATAGACTTGTACAGAGCACCGTCAACGCCTATCATTCCGATTATATGAAGAATGAGGTCCTTACCGCTTACATACGGTCTGAGCTCACCCGTAAGGTTGAATTTTATAGCCTCCGGGACCTTGAACCATGCCTTGCCTGTTGCCATTCCGGCCGCCATGTCCGTAGAGCCTACGCCTGTCGAGAACGCGCCGAGCGCGCCGTATGTACAGGTATGCGAATCCGCGCCTATAACCACGTCACCGGCAACAACAAGTCCCTTCTCCGGCAGCAGTGCGTGCTCTATTCCGACCTCACCGACCTCAAAATAATTCAGAATATCATTGTCGAGCGCGAACGTTCTTACCGTCTTGGCCTGCTCCGCCGACTTTATATCCTTGTTCGGAGTGAAGTGGTCAGGCACAAGCGCGATCTTTGTCTTATCGAAAACGGAAGCCTTTCCGAATTTCTCAAATTCACGTATCGCCACAGGCGCCGTTATATCATTTCCGAGCACAAGGTTCAGTTTTGCCATAATGAGATCGCCCGCCTTGACCGAATCAAGTCCCGCCGCTTTGGCAAGGATCTTTTGTGTCATGGTCATTCCCATGTAGTATCAACCCTTTCATAAATAAAATCATAGTCTGAATAATTATACCACATTTCGCGCGATTAGTAAATAGTTTTTGAAAATATTTTTGTTACCGTGCCGCAATATTGTACCGCTCCATTATGACACGTCCTTTTTCATCAAATTCCACGCCGTCGCGCTCCAGAAGCTCCCGCTGCACACCCTCGCCGCCGAATGCGAAGCCGGGCGCGGGCCTGCCCTCACGGTTTACTACCCTGTAGCACGGTATCCCCTCCGGGTCCGGATTTTTGTGCAGCGCGTTCCCTACCGCGCGCGCCCAGCCCGGATTTCCTGCCATTGCGGCTACCTGCTTATACGTCGCAACGCGTCCCTTCGGTATCTTCTTTACCGCCTCGTATATTTTCTCATATGTGCTCATTGGTTCCTCCCCGTATCACAAAAGGGGAGCAGTCTTGTCCCCGCTCCCCCTGTCGTTTATTTTATTCTCCCGCCTCAAGCGGCTTTACTACCGAAAGCGCCGAGTTCTCGCGTCTGAAATGCTCTTCGAACCGTTTTTCGACATCCTCAAACGTCACGGTCTTATATACGTCATAATATCCGAAATAGTCGATATTCATGAAAAGCAGCTGCAAAAACGTAACAGCATAATCCTCGATATCATTGTGAGAACGGATATAATTTCCCCACATGACCTTTTTGGCTCTCTCAAAATCACCGCGGTCGAGGCCGGTCTCTCTGACCTTGCCGAGCTCCTCCATGATAATATCGTACACGCGCTTCGGATCCTTAGACTCACCCTCCAGCGCCGTAAAACCATAGGCAGGCTGCATTGTGTAATCGGTGCCGAAGGTGCTGTTAATAAGGCTCATATCATAAAGCTTTTTGTATATCGCCGAGCTCTTTCCAAACAGCATCCTAAGCAGTATAGTGATCTCTATATTCTTTTTAAGCAGAGCGTCTCCGTCAATGTCAACATCAGTATCCTTAAATCCCATCATGAACATCGGCGCCGAGATCGCCATGCTCTTTTCCGCGTAATGCGAAGCAACCTCCGCAGGCTCCTTCGGATAGATCTTTTTTATAGGCTCCGTGAACGGCTCGTTTTTCTTTATACCCGCTTCGATCACCTTCATTGCGCTGTCAACATCCACATTTCCCGTTATAACAAGAGCCATATTTGAAAGATTGTAGAATGTATTGTAGCATTTATAGAGATAGTCAGCCGTTATATGGCTTATGCTCTCCACCGTTCCCGCTATCTCCTTCTTTACGGGATGCTCCTTATAGAGACAGTTTATATAGTCAAAGAACAGCTGCCATCCGGGGTTATCGTCGTACATCCTTATTTCCTGCCCGATTATCCCCTGCTCCTTTGCAACCGTCTCATCGGTATAATACGGACTCTGAACATAATCGAGCAGCGCCTCAAGGTTCTCCTCAAAATTTGCGGTACAGGAGAACAGATATGCCGTTATGTTGAACGAGGTGAACGCATTAGCATTTCCGCCGTACTTTGAGAACTTGTCAAAAACATTGCTTCCGTCAGGCTGGTCGAACATTTTGTGCTCAAGGTAATGCGCAATACCGTCCGGCACCTCAGTGACCTCAGTCTCGCCCGGAACGACGAACTTGGAGTCTACAGAGCCGTAACGTGTACCGAATATTGCATAGGCTCCGCTGTAATCCTTCTTCGGTATTATATATATCCCGAGCCCGGAGCGATGTGTGCCGTAATACATACACTCGCCCGTGAGTTCATTTTTTCTGAATGTAAGTTCCATTTATGACTCCTCCTTTCCCGCGAGGAAATATACGGTGTCAAGCCTGAGCTTCTTCGATACTCTCACCACATCCTCTGCCGTTACGCGTTTTATCCTCTCGGCAAACTCCTCAAGGCTTATATTTGTACGCGCGGTCTTATCGGAAACATAATACGAAACAAGAGCGCGCTGATCGTCATAATACGAGCTGCAGAGATTCAATATCGCGCTTACGCTCGAAACAAATTCATGCTCCGTTATGTGCCCTGCCTGTATCTCCTCAAGCTGCGCAATCGTCTCGTCATATGCCTTTTGGAAATTGTCAAACTCTATGCCCGCATTCACAGTCACCATTCCCTTGAACTTTTCAAGCTGGGACGATGCGTAGTATGCCAGCGACAGCTTCTCACGCACATTGTTGAAAAGCTTTGAATGAGCACCCGCACCGAATACGCTGTTGAATACGGTCAACGCAAAGAAATCGTCATCGCCCGGTCTGATACCGGTCAAAAATCCCATTGCAAGCTTGCCCTGCGCAACATCCATATGCTCTGTCACCTCATGGAGCTCGCCCGGGCCGCGCTCGATTATCTCGGTGAACGGTATTTCCGCAGGCATGAAAGACATTTCCTTTACATAATCTCTGACGGTCTCCGCCGCTTCCTCCGCGCTGCCGCTGCCGCAGACATAGATATCTATAACCGACGAGGTTATTATGGACCTGTAATGCTCGTACAGGCTCTTTGCCGTTATGCCGTCTATCTCTTCCTTGAAGCCGTAGCGCGGTATTTCAAACTTGGTGCCGCGCGCAGTCTCCTGCTGACACCTCGCCGAGGCATAGGCGCGCTTATCGTTTACAAACGCGTCTATCCTGTCCTTTGCATTTATCTTCTCCTGCTCCACGATCCTCGCGTCGAATTCCCCATTTTTCACGAGCGGATCGAACACAGCCGCCAGCACAAGCTTCAAAAGCCCCGAAAGCAGCTTCTCCCCCTCCGGTGCAAATTTATCGGAGATCGTCTCGCCGTCGAAATATATCACCTGATCCTCGCCGCGCTTTAAAACAGTCGCGCCCATCGTTGCACCGTACAGATCGTCTAAGTATCTTGCCACAGACTCCCTGTCGGGGCAGAGCGCCGACGCGCTCTTTAATACATACGGCAGAAGCGCCGTTTCGGTCGCCGTCTCCCTATCGAGCGGTCTGTGGATATAGACGCCCACAGACGTCGTTTTGAGCTTTTCCATAGGTATATATGAAACGCTCACATTATCATTGATCTTCAATGTTTCCATAACCGGTCCTTTCTGATCGTCAGTCCACTATGCTTTCTATATCGCGGAATGTAAGATCCTTATGCAGCGCGAGATTTATCCCGTTTGCCACCGTCTTCGACATTCTGCGAATAACAAGATCTATATCTTTTGTCGTGACCATAAGTCCTGAGAACTCCTCCGGCAGCTCTCCGCCTGCGAGCAGCTCCGCCGCGATCACCGTCGGGACACCAACGGCTATGACCTTTACTCCGAGAGTCTCCTCATTAAGGCCCTCGCGGCAATTGCCCACGCCCGAGCCCGGGCTTATCCCCGTATCGGCTATCTGCACCGTCGTGCACACACGGCGTATATCCGCTCCCGCAAGCGCGTCGACAGCAATTATCATATCCGGCTTTATTGTTTCGGCTATACCTTTTATTATTCTCGCCGTCTCTATTCCCGTCGTGCCCAGCACCCCCGGCGCTATCGCTGCGACCGACCCGAACCCATGTCCCAGAGCTTCAGGCATCCTGTCCTTCAAATGGCTCGTTATTATAAGCTCGGAAACGGCGCGGGTGCCTATCGCATCCGGTGTGATATCCCGGTTGCCCAGCCCCACTACAAGAGTCATTCCGTTTTTCGGAACAAAGCTTTCCAGTTCATCTGCTATCATTTTGCAGACGGTTTCGTAGTCATCGAGACTGTATTTGAGCTCCGGTGCCTCGATGGTTATATACCTTCCCTTTGCCTTCCCCAGCGCCTCGGCGCCGCGGTCATTTATTATATCAACCACCGTTTTTGTAATGGTCCCTCGCTCGGTAGTAACGGCACTTACTCCGTCAATCTCCGAAACTTCCCTGCGCGCAAGCTCATGCGCCTCCACCGCAAGATCTGTTCTTATGCTCACAATGATCATCTCCGTTTATAAAATTTCAATATTATTATAAACGAAGCATCGGAAATTATTCCATACACTCCTCTTTATCAGAGCGCAGCATCGATATCGCCCTTTATGAGCTCCTTATCTGCACACTTGAACCTGATAGAGGTTATTGTGTTTGTCGTATCGTTCATGATAAACAACGGGGTGTTTCCTTCCGTCGGGAAGTTCTCCTTTGCCTCCGGATTCTCATCAACGTCTACTATGTCGAAAGTCACTCTGCCGTCGTACTCAGCCTTGAGCTCATCGATCATTGCCATGTAATCATTATAGCCCTCATCATTTTTCGACACGAAATACATCATTACGGGCGTATAATATGCCTCCTCCGTGACCTGCGCATTGCCTGCGGAACCGCCCTCACTGCTGCCGCCCCTGCTGTTCGTTACCGCCACGACGATCGCTATGATCGCTATTATGACCACTGCAGCCGCCGCAAGTATGGCATACTTGGCCTTTTTGCTGAGCTCAACGCCCGTCCCGTTATTGTTCTGATTTTCCATTTGATACTACCTCCTGAGTTTTATATGTAATTGCCGCCTCTGCTGCATATCTCACACCGTTTCCGGCGGCTTTACACCCGCGGACTCATATACAGCCGCTGCCACCTTTCTTGTTATTTCGAGCGAGCGCTCCGCAATTTTAAGGTATCGTTCCTGCTTTTTGCGTACCCGCTCCGAAAGTCCCTCCACTATGCCGAAATTTGCATTCATCGGCTGGAATTTTGTGTTTGCGCTGTCGGAGATATAGAGTGCAAGCGCTCCCATCACCGTACGTCTGTCCGGCTCCGGAGGAGCTGTGCCTCGTATACGGCACGCAAGATTCACCGCCGCCGCGATACCGCCTGCAGCCGATTCCACATATCCCTCAACACCGGTTATCTGTCCCGCAAAATACAGCTTCGGATATTTGCGCATCGCAAAGAACCTGTCCAAAAGCTTCGGCGAGTTTATAAACGTGTTGCGGTGCATAACGCCGTATTTTACAAACTCGGCATTTTCAAGCCCCGGGATCATCGAAAACACACGCTTCTGCTCACCCCATCTGAGGTTTGTCTGAAATCCTACCAGATTATACAGCGTACCCTCAAAATCGTCCTGCCTGAGCTGTACGACAGCGAATGCATCGTCTTTGCCCGTTTTCGGATCGATGAGCCCGACAGGCTTCAGAGGCCCGAACGTGAGAGTCTCAAATCCGCGCTTCGCCATGACCTCAACAGGCATACAGCCTTCAAACACATTCGCCTTTTCGAATTCCTTAAGAGGCGCCGTCTCCGCGGTAACAAGCGCATTATAAAATGCCTCGTATTCCTCCCGCGTCATCGGACAGTTTATATAATCCGCCGTCCCGCGTCCATAGCGCGCCGCTCTGAACACCTTTGACTTATCTATGCTCTCCTCCGTCACGATCGGCGCGGCGGCATCGTAGAACGACAGCTCATCCGTGCCAGTAAGCCCGGCTATCTTTTCGGAAAGCACATCGGAGGTAAGCGGTCCTGTCGCGATTATAGTATATTCATCCGGATCTATATCGGTGACCTCGGCGGTCACGACTTCTATAAGCGGCTCGTTACGCACCTTGTCGGTAATATACTTTGAAAACATATCCCTGTCTACCGCCAATGCGCCGCCCGCCGGGACTCTGCTTACATCCGCCGCCTCGGTCATCACCGAGCCGTAGCAGCGCATCTCCGCCTTCAAAAGGCCGCAGGCGTTCTCAATACGATCTGCCTTCAGAGAATTCGAGCAGACCAGCTCGGCAAAATTCTCGCTGTGATGCGCCGGTGAAAATTTCACCGGCTTCATCTCGTAAAGCACCGAAGCTATACCGAACCGCGCAAGCTGCAAAGCGACTTCACAGCCCGCCAGTCCGGCTCCTATGATCTTAACCTTCATCTTTGTTCTCATCCGCCTCGTTTTTATCTATCTTTCTCTCATATTTACAGTTCTCGTTATAGCAGTATATCTTCGCGTTCCTGCCCGTCTTTTTAAGCAGCAGGCTCCCGCACTCGGGGCATTTCTCATCCTTGACCGGCGTATCCCACGCCATAAAGTCACACTTCGGCCAGTGCTCACAGCCGAAATATACCTTGCCCTTTCTTGAGTGCTTTATAAGTATCTCACCGCCGCATTTCGGGCACTCAACACCCGTTCCCACTCTTATCGGCTTCGTGTTCTTACACTCCGGATAGCCCGGACATGCGAGGAACTGACCGAATTTGCTCAGCTTATACACCATGTTCCTGCCGCACTTCTCGCAGATCACATCGGAGACCTTATCCTTGATCTCGATCTTTTCGATATTCTTATGAGCCTGCTCAAGATCCTGCTCAAACTGCGGATAGAACTGCTTCAACACAGTCACCCAGTCGAGCTCGCCGTCCTCCACTCCGTCAAGCTCCGACTCCATATGCGCCGTAAAATCGACATCGACTATATCCTTAAAATTCTGCTTCATTATATCGGTCGTCACAAATCCGAGCTCCGTCGGAACGAGCTGTTTCTTCGAACGCTGCACATAGCCTCTCGAAACGATCGTGGAGATCGTAGGCGCGTATGTTGACGGACGTCCTATCCCCTTTTCCTCAAGCTCACGTATGAGCGCCGCATCGGAATAGCGGGGCGGCGGCTGGGTGAAATGCTGCTTCGAATCCGCCTTTTCAAGCTCCGCCTTGTCACCCTCGTTCATCGGCGGAAGCGTTTTCGACTTCTCCTCCTTCTTGTCCGAGGATTCCACGTACACACTCATATAGCCTTTAAAAGTGACCTCCGAGCCGTTGGCTCTGAATGTACGGATACCCGCATTAGCCGTTACGGCTGTAAGCCTGTATACGGCGCTCTCCATCTGGCTTGCCGCAAATCTCTCCCATATAAGCTTATATATCTTATACTGCTCGGTTGTAAGCTTGTCCTTTATAGCGTCCGGGCGTATAGTTATGGACGTAGGCCGTATCGCCTCATGCGCATCCTGTGCGCTCTTTTTTGATTTATACTGTCTGCGGCGCACGAACTCGCTGCCGTATGTCTCGGTCAGGAACTGTTCCGCCTCATTTAAAGCATCGTCGGCTATCCTCAATGAGTCTGTTCTCATATAGGTTATAAGACCGATGGTGCCGAGCCTGCCTCCGAGCTTTACTCCTTCATAGAGCGACTGAGCTATCTGCATCGTTCTGCTTGCCTGATACGAGAATTTACGCGACGCGTCCTGCTGAAGCGTACTCGTTGTGAACGGTGGCTGAGGATTGCGCTTTTTTACTGTCTCCTTTACGGAGGTGATCTCAAACTCTCTCCCATTGATGTCGGAAAGCACTTCCTCTGCCTCCTCACCTGACGAAAGCCTGCGCTCCTCGCCGTTATCGCCGTAATATCTTGCCGCAAACTTCTTTTTTGTTGCAAGATCCTTCAGCTCCGCCTCTATTGTCCAGTATTCCTCGGGCACGAAATTCAGTATATCCTCCTCACGGTCGCAGATCATCTTCGTTGCCACCGACTGAACACGTCCGGCGCTGAGTCCGCGCTTTACCTTCTCCCATAGTATAGGGCTTATCTTATAGCCCACTATCCTGTCAAGCACACGACGCGCCTGCTGCGCGTTCACGAGGTTCATATCTATTCGTCTGGGATGCTTTATAGCCTCCTTGACTGCCGTCTTCGTTATTTCGTTAAAAGTTACCCGGCACGACGACTCGGGATCTATATTGAGCGCCCGCGCCAGATGCCAGCTTATCGCTTCACCCTCGCGGTCAGGGTCGGTCGCGAGCAGGACTTCGTCCGCCTTCTTCGCCTCTTTTTTAAGCGATGTGAGAAGCGAGCCCTTGCCGCGTATAGTTATATATTTCGGTTCAAAATCATTGTCGACATCCACGCCCAGCGTACTCTTGGGCAGATCGATAACATGTCCCATAGACGCGACAACGTTATAGTTATCACCGAGATATTTCTGTATCGTTCCCGCCTTTGCGGGTGACTCCACTATAAGGAGCTTCTTTTTTGCCGCCTTTTTGGCAGCCGGTTTCTTTTTCTTTGCCGCTTTCTTCTTTATCGGCTCATTACTTGCCATAATATCCTCCCGGTTATATCATTTGCGGTCCGTTCAAACAAAAACCGCACTTTCTCTCTCCAATCAGATCATCCCTCGGCGAGGGCGAATATATTCCCCCCGACATTTTTCACAGTCCCCCGCATCTCAAGCATTATGAGCGCCGCTCCAAGCTCTGCAGGATCGGTGCCGAGCTCACGTGAAAGCTCGTCTATATGCGCCTTTCCGGAAAACAGTCTTGTCACCACAGCCTTCTCAGTCTTGCCGAGCCCCTCTGTCATAGCCTTTTTTTCCTCTTCTGTAAGTCCTTGTTTTTGGGGCTTGCTTTTATTTCTCGTCTCATAGCGCGCCTTCTTTTTCGCATCAGTTATAAGAGGCGTGAGACTTATATACGGATACTCCGATATTACATCCTCCGCATCAAGCACCGCCTTTGCTCCGTCGCGGATAAGACCGTTCGAGCCCTCGTTTCTCCGCTCAAAAATATTGCCCGGCACGGCAAACACGTCCCTTCCGAAATCCAGCGCACATGAAGCCGTTATAAGAGCGCCGCTTCTTTTCGGCGCCTGTGTCACGATCATGCCGTTTGCCAATCCGGCGATTATCCTGTTACGGCGCGGAAAATGTGTTTTCAGCGGCGGTGTGCCCGGCGGATACTCTGTCATCACCGCTCCGTTTTCCGTTATCATATCGTAAAGCTTTTTATGCTCCCTCGGATATATAACATCAAGCCCGCTGCCGAGCACCGCGACCGTCTCTCCTCCCGCGTCAAGAGCCGCGCTCGCCGCCATTCCGTCAATACCGCGCGCCATACCGCTCACGATCATCACTCCGGAACGCGCAAGCTCATACGAAAGCCTGCCTGTCACCGAAGCTCCGTAATCGTCGCAGTCTCTCGTGCCGACTATCGCTATCGCCAGTCTCTCTCTGCTCCACGGCGTTCCGCCGTTTACATACAGCGCCAGCGGCGGATCGGCTATATGGCGCAGCAGAAACGGATATTCTTCATCCTCAGGCGTGAGTATGCATCCGCCATGGTCCGCTGTTTTATCCGCCGCCCTATTCGCTTCATCCAAGGATTTATCCTCAAGCTGCCTGCGGGCATCGGCATCCAGCCCATCCGTTTCGGAAAAATCCGTGCATTCGTATATATCACGCGCAGAGCCGAACAGTTCGAGAAGCGCGGCTTTGTTTCTGCTTCCGATGCCCTGCCGCATTGCGAACCAGATCCAATAAATATCGTTCTTCATATCAGATACCTCTGCGCTGTCTTGCCGCCTCGTACATCATGACCGCCGCGGCAACTCCCGCATTCAATGATTCCGCGCGCCCGTATATCGGTATTATTATATGCTCGCTCTCGGAAAGTATTTCATCACATATACCGTTCGCCTCATTGCCTATCACGATCACCGACGGTCTTGTAAAATCCGCCTTGGTATACGGCAGCGAATCTTCAGACAGCGCCCCGGCATAGATCCTGTAACCACGCCTTCCAAGCTCAGAAAGCTCCGTCCTGTCAGTATCTGCTTTGACCGCGATATGAAAAAACGAACCCATGCTTGCCCTGACCGTTTTCGGACTGTACATATCGGCACATCCCGGAGAAAGCATTACACCGTCAATCCCCGCCGCATCGGCAGTGCGTATTATAGTTCCGATATTCCCCGGATCGGATACCCTGTCACAATACACATATATCCCGTTATCCTTTATCGGGAATACCGCTCTGTCGAACATGCCGAAAACAGCAATGATGCCCTGAGGCGTTTCGGTATCGCAAAGCCCTCCGAACAATTCGTCCTTGACGACAAACACCCGCTCCCCGTTGAACGCCTCTCTGCCCTCATTACGATAATACGACTCGGACATTGCCGTGAGCTCCGCGCGCATCCCCGCATCGAGCGCATCCGTCACGGATTTCACGCCCTCGACCGTGAACACCCCGTTCGCATTCCGCATCTTCTTCTGCTTTAACGACCTTATATATTTGTAGGTTTTGTTCTTTGTTGTTTGGATAATATCAGTCATTTCTCATCCTTTTCTCCAAATAAATACCATATGTTTACAGACAAATCGGCATTTTTATTGTCCCGTTTCGCCCGCACCCTTATACTATATACCATTCCCGTTTATTTTTCAAGTCTAAATTTTAAATTTTTTGAAACTTTTTCGAAATTTTGAATTATTAAAACTGAAATGCATTGTTTGATGGATGTTTACTGTTCATTATGTTTGACGGCAAACACCTAAGCTCGGACTTACACACATTGGAGTATGCCCATGCCGTTCAAACAAAAAACTGCGGAACACGATATGGGACCGCAGCTTTGAGCTTGTTCAGATATTCTTTTTTACAGGCATACCTCAATGATCGTTTGAGTTTTTGTTTTCTGCCGATAAACTCGATCAGACTGCAGGTATAGAACAAATCATTATCACGCTTCGGCATTGACATCATACCCCCTTACAAATTTCAAAGTTGCTAACGCCCGGGCTGTATGAAAGCTTATCTGATTCGCTTATATAGCCCTTCCCTGTAAACCGTGTCGCCCAACGCTTAGCCTGCTCAAAATAAGCTGTACAATAAAATCCAAAGTAAAAATCCTTATTATACCGTGCCATACGTATCTCAGGAAATTCGATGATCTCTTTGCTGCCATGATATAAAATGATCTCTGTGCCCATAATACAAGCTCCTTTCTCACTTCTTAAGCACGCTGTAAAGCGAGCGGATAACTCGGCGCTGTGAGGCGTATATCGACTTGTTCCCGTTTACGGCAAATGCGGTAACACACGCGAGCGCTATATACACGGCAACATCTCCGCCGAACAGCTCTATGCCGATAAGTATCGGCGCAAGCAGCGTATTCGTTGCGGCGCCGTATACCGCGACCGCTCCGGCTGCCGCGGCAAGCCCCAGCGGAAGTCCCGTGATCTGTGACAGCACCGCTCCCGCGGCGGCTCCTATAGTTATAAGCGGCGTCATCTCGCCGCCGGTAAATCCTACAGCAATACATATTATCGTAAAGACCGCCTTCAGGACGAAATCATACATATAGAATTTACCGTCAATAAATATCGCGCTTATTATATTCTCTCCGGTGCCGCTGTATCGTCCGCCGTGCACGAATATCAAAAGAGCCGCCATAACACAGCCGGCAACGAATATGCCTATGTACTTGCTTTCGACCTTTTCGTTCCAAAGCTTCTTTGTCCTGCCGAGAAGCTCGGAAAAGCCGCGCCCGATAAGTCCGAAGCAGACGGCGCCTGCAACAAACGAAAGCATCTGCACCGGCTCAAGCTGCCCGTCAAAAGCGACCGGGAAGGAAAACGCAAAATAGCCGCAAAACTTTGATACGGCACATGCGGCATACGCGCTTATGAGCGCCGGGATAAGCGCCTCGTAAAAAAGCACTCCCGACGCCGCAAACTCAAGCGCAAAAAACAGACCGCCGAGCGGAGTCTGAAACAGACCGCCGAGCGCGGCGCTGACTCCTGTTATCAAGAGCACCTGCGAATACCGCCGGCTCCTGAATATGCGTGAGGCATAGTCGCCCACCGCCGCTCCGCACTGAGCAATGGTCCCCTCCTTGCCGGTGCTGGCTCCGAACAGGAGCATTAAAAGGTTATTGAATATCTTTATAACTGCATACGCGTTCGGAAACTTCCCTATTTTCCTCGCATGTCCGAAATCGTGCACCTCGCCTCTTTCGTCCACCTCTCCCATCTGGTATTCGATGGCAAGATCGAGTCCCTGTGTCGAGAACGGACTGAACTTTTTATACACAAATACTATAACAAGTCCCGAAATACCGAGAAACGGCGTCAGGAATATATACCAATCCTCGCGTATGTCTCCTATAATCTCTATCGCTATTCCGAAAAATCCGGACACCGCACCCATCACCGCGCCTATCACCACAGCGATGAGTGAGCATATAACTATTCCCTTCAGTTTTTTCATACTGTTCCCTCCGGATACGGCTTATAAAAGCATTTTCTTAAGATACTGGCCCGTGTATGAACCCTCAGTTTCGGCAACCTCCTCAGGCGTTCCCTTGGCAATGACCGTACCGCCGCCGCTTCCGCCTTCCGGTCCGAGGTCTATGATATAGTCGGCTGTCTTTATGACGTCAAGATTGTGTTCTATGACTATCACAGAATTGCCGCCCTCGGCAAGCTCATTCAATACATGCACGAGCTTATGCACGTCCGCCGAATGCAGACCGGTGGTGGGCTCATCGAGTATATATACGGTACGTCCCGTGGAGCGCTTTGAAAGCTCTGTCGCAAGCTTCACCCTCTGCGCCTCGCCTCCCGAAAGCGTTGTGGAGCTCTGCCCGAGCTTCACATACCCGAGACCTACATCCTGCAGAGTTTCAAGTCTGCGCTTTATCTTCGGGATGTTCTCGAAAAACTCCACCGCTTCATCAACGGTCATCTCAAGCACATCATAAATATTCTTGCCCTTGTACTTTACCTCCAGAGTCTCGCGGTTATAGCGCTTGCCCTTGCACACCTCGCAGGGCACATATATATCCGAAAGGAAATTCATCTCTATCTTCACAATACCGTCACCAGAGCATGCCTCACATCTTCCGCCTTTCACATTGAAGCTGAATCTGCTCGATTTGTAGCCGCGCATTTTGGCCTCATTCGTCGATGCGAACACCTCGCGGATGTCATTGAAAAGATTGGTGTAGGTCGCCGGATTTGATCTCGGCGTTCTGCCTATCGGGCTCTGGTTGATGTCAATGACCTTGTCGAGCGCGTCAAGACCCGTTATCTCGCGATGCGCGCCCGCATGGGTGTGAGCGTGGTTCAGCTCGTGCGCAAGCTTTTTGTAAAGTATCTCATTCACGAGCGAACTCTTTCCCGAACCGGAAACACCGGTTACACATGTTATAACTCCGAGCGGGAATTTCACTGTGACATTCTTAAGATTGTTCTCCTTCGCTCCCTTTACGGTGAGCCAGCCCGTAGGCTTTCTGCGCGTTTTTGGGACCTCTATAGCAAGCTCTCCGCTCAGGTATTTACCGGTTATCGAGCGCGGGCATTTCATAAGCTCCTCCGCAGTTCCCTCGCCGACGACCTCACCGCCGTTCACACCGGCTCCGGGTCCTATATCGACTATATGATCCGCCGCAAACATAGTATCGATATCGTGCTCGACCACTATCACAGTGTTTCCGAGATCTCTTAAATGCTTGAGAGTTCCTATGAGCCTGTCGTTATCCCGCTGATGCAGACCTATACTCGGCTCGTCAAGGATATAGAGCACACCCGTAAGACCTGAGCCTATCTGGGTAGCAAGCCGTATCCTCTGCGCCTCGCCTCCCGAAAGCGTTCCGGACGAACGTGAAAGCGTCAGATAATCAAGTCCGACGTCAAGCAGGAATTTAAGTCTGGCTTTGATCTCACGCAGCACCTGATCCGCGATAACAGCCTCGCGCTCCGTGAGTTTCAAATTATTCACAAACTCCATCTCCTCATGGATGGGCAGCTTCGTGAACTCATATATATTGATCCCGCCGACCGTCACGGCGAGTATCTCATCATTGAGCCTCGCTCCGCGGCATTTCGGACACTTGATATTATTTATATATCTCCCGACATCACTTCTCGCATACTCCGAGGTCGGCTTGTCGTACCGGCGCTGCAAGTTCGTTATTATTCCCTCAAACGGCATCTCATACGAACCGCTGCCGTAGGCACGGCTGTACCTGAGCTTAAGCTTTTTCTCGCCCGTGCCGTACAATATTACCTGTCTGGCGTCCTCGGGGATATCCTTGTACGGTGTTGAAATATCGAAGCCGTACTCATCGGCTATCGCATTATAATACATATATGACATGCTTGACGGATCGTCGTAATTGTTCCATCCGCTGCAGCGTATCGCGCCTTCAAGAAGTCCCGCATTCTCGTCGGCTATAACAAGATCGGGATCGATCTTTTGAAGCACACCGAGACCGTCACAGTTCGGGCACGCGCCGTAGGGGTTGTTGAACGAAAACAGACGCGGTGAAAGCTCCTGGAGGCTTATACCGCACTCCTCGCAGGCATAATTCTGTGAGAACATCAACGGCTCACCGCCCACTACATCTATCATCACGATGTCACCTGTAAGTGCAAGTGCCGTTTCTACCGAATCGGCAACTCGCTTTTCTATTCCTTCTTTTATGGAAAGACGGTCTATTACTATCTCAATATTGTGCTTTACGGTCTTTCTCAACGCCGGAGGCTCCGAAACATCATAAAGCTCTCCGTCAACGCGCATCCTAACATAGCCGTTTTTTTTCGCGGATTCAAATACGCTCTTGTGCTCTCCCTTTTTTGCACGGACTACCGGCGCCAGCACCTGTATACGTGTGCGCTCATCAAGCGACATTATCCTGTCAACGATCTGATCGACCGTCTGCCGCTTTACCTCCCTGCCGCATTTCGGGCAGTGAGGTATACCGATCCTTGCGTAAAGCAGTCTTAAATAATCGTATATCTCCGTGACCGTACCGACTGTCGAACGCGGGTTTTTTGAAGTGGTTTTCTGATCTATGCTTATCGCCGGTGAAAGCCCTTCAATATAGTCAACATCCGGCTTGTCCATCTGTCCGAGGAACTGGCGCGCGTATGACGAAAGCGACTCCACGTATCTCCTCTGTCCCTCGGCATATATCGTGTCAAACGCAAGAGAGCTTTTGCCCGAGCCTGAAAGTCCTGTGAGCACAACAAGCTTGTCACGGGGGATATCTACCGAGATATTTTTTAAATTATGCACTCTTGCGCCGCGTATCCTTATTTTATCGTTTATCATCTATCCAAATCCTTTCCGGGGCACACATCAGTGCATATAATATGTGCCTGTTTTATTGATCCTGTCAATGACCTCACCGCGGCGCTTGTTCGATGCCTCCATATCGGCAAACATCGCGCCTTCAAACAGAGTTCTGATTATGTCGTTCGCCGTGTAGACTATCTCCGCGTTCATAACTATATCCATTCTGTCGGATTCATCAAATTCGCGTATGTCCACGATCTCAGCCTCCACTCCGAATCTGTCATAGACCTCTCTCTCCGTCTCACGAAGCTCGTCTATCGGCATATTCATATCGCAAAAGCACACGAATTCCACCAGTTCATCACAATACATATACAGCACGGGCGTAAGTATCCGCTCTGTTATAACTCCCACTATCTCATTGAGCAGCTCGCCCTCTATCCTATTTCCCGTCATTTCTCAATCCTCCGATCCCTTTTCGAGCCTTCTTATCCTGTCACGATACTCAGCCGCTTTTTCAAATTCAAGCTTTTCGGCGGCATCGAGCATCAGTATCTCAAGCTCCGCAATCTCACGCCTGAGATCTGCCTCAGGCATCGCCCGCTTCTCCTCGACTGCCTCCATGGGCTCGATAATATCGCGTATTTCCTTATTTATAGTCTTCGGCACTATACCGTGCTTTTCGTTATAATCCATCTGCAAAGAGCGGCGTCTTTCCGTTTCGGTTATAGCGCGGTCCATGGACCGTGTTATGGAGTCACCGTACATTATGACCCTGCCCTCGGCATTTCTCGCCGCTCTGCCTATCGTCTGGATAAGCGACATCTCGCTTCTTAAAAATCCTTCTTTGTCAGCGTCAAGTATCGCTACAAGCGCGACCTCCGGTATATCAAGTCCTTCTCTTAAAAGATTTATACCGACAAGCACATCATAAACTCCCAGACGCAGATCCTTTATTATCTGTGTTCTCTCGATAGTCTTGATATCAGAATGCATATACGTCACCTTTACGCCTATCTCCTTGAGATAATCGGTAAGATCCTCCGCCATCTTTTTGGTAAGCGTGGTAACGAGCGTTCTGTATCCGGCGTCTGTGACCTTTGTGATCTCGCCGATAAGATCGTCTATCTGATGCTCCGTCGGACGCACCTCTATCTTTGGATCCACCAGACCTGTCGGACGGATGACCTGCTCTGCAACGACCGTCGAGTGCTCCTTTTCGTATTCTCCCGGCGTAGCGCTTGTGAAGATCACCTGTGAGAGACGCTTTTCAAACTCGTCAAACTTGAGCGGTCTGTTATCCGCCGCGCTGGGGAGGCGAAAACCGTATTTTATAAGAGTTTCCTTTCTCGCGCGGTCACCGTTGTACATACCGCGCACCTGCGGTATGGTGACATGTGACTCATCTATTATCATCAGATAATCTTCGGGGAAATAATCGAGCAGCGTAAACGGCGCCGAGCCCGGAGCTCTGCCGCTTATGTGCCGCGAATAGTTCTCTATGCCCTGGCAAAAGCCTATCTCGCGCATCATCTCAAGATCGTAGCGTGTGCGCTGCTCTATCCTCTGCGCTTCTATCAGAAGATCGCGCTCCTTGAAATATTTCACGCGCTCCTCCATCTCCTCCTCGATAGCAGTCATCGCAAGCGCCATCTTCTCGGCTGTGGTGACATAGTGCGAAGCAGGCATTATGACCGCATGGCGGTAATTGCCTATGATCTCGCCCGTGAGCACGTTTATCTCCGATATCCTCTCTATCTCATCACCGAAGAACTCGACACGTATCGCATTCTCGCCGTTATTTGACGGAAATATCTCCACAACATCTCCGCGGACACGAAACTTATTTCTCACAAAATTTATATCATTTCGCTCGTACTGCATCTCAACAAGCTTCTTAAGCATTTCGTCGCGGTCCTTTTCCATGCCTACGCGCAGCGAAAGCATAAGGTTTTTATAGTCCTCCGGATCTCCCAAGCCGTATATACATGACACACTCGAAACTATCAGCACATCCTTCCGCTCAAGCAGCGCAAACGTGGCGCTGTGGCGCAGCTTATCGAGGTCGTCGTTGGTCATGGCGTCCTTTTCTATATACGTATCCGTCTGCGGCAGATACGCCTCAGGCTGGTAATAGTCATAATAGCTCACAAAAAACTCAACGCAGTTGTTAGGAAAGAACTCCTTGAACTCGCTGCACAGCTGTGCCGCGAGAGTCTTATTATGCGCAAGCACTATCGTCGGCTTATTCACCGCCGCAATTATATTCGCCATTGTAAAGGTCTTTCCCGATCCGGTAACACCCAGAAGCGTCTGAAATTTTTCTCCGCGTTCGAGTCCATCCACCAGCGTCTGTATAGCCTGCGGTTGATCACCCGCGGGCTTATAATCCGATACAAGCTCAAATTTATCCATAGTTATTCCCCTTAACATATCCGCGCATACGCGGACACAGTTTATACGCCGATCAAACGATCATTTTCATTATACCACACGAACATCTGTTTTGCAATAGGGAATGACTATAAATATACGATGTACGGATACCTTACAGGTGTTTTGTGACAAGACGCTTTTCAAGTATAAGCTCGTACGGCTCTCCATAAGGCGTAAACCCGCCTACGGCTCTATACCCAAGCTTATAGTACAAATGCTGCGCATACTCATCGGAAACAGTCGAGGTCATTGCCGTCTCATACCCCAGCCCGCGCATACGCTCCTCCCAGAAAGCGACAAGCTCCGTTCCTATGCCCCTGCCGCGATGCTCCTCCAAAACATAGAGCATGTCCATAAACGGAGTATTGCCCCAAAACATGCTGTATCTGAGCCATCCGGCAAACCGTCCGTCCTTTTCCGCAATATATACACGACCGAAGCTCAGCAGCTCAAGCATCTCTCTTTCATTGATATGCTTGTCATGCTTCATTAGAAGCCCGGCATCACACCGTTTTGCTGTTCGTATATTCAACCTTCTCCACACTCCTTCTATATTTATACTTGTAGATTCCAAGAACCACTGCAGCCAATATGCTTATCGCGATACCGGAAATAAAAAACCAGGCATCTACCCCAAGCTTTTCGGCGATCGGACTGCTCAGCAAAAGCCCTGCCGGCATCGTTATCGACGAGATCAGCGTCAATACAGAAAATGCGCGCCCCATCTTTTCTTTGTTCACCGTCTCCTGGATATATGCATTAAGCGGGATCGTATGTACATTTCCGGACGCTCCGAGTCCTGCGCACAAAACCGCAAACATGATCCAACCTGCAAATACAGGCGGTACGATCCCGCATATCGCAGAAATGATGCCCATTCCGAACAGTCCCGCATACGAGACCCTTATCTTCCTCTCAAGCCCGGACATCGCCGAGAATATCAGTGAAGATGCAAGCATACCAACCGCGAACGAAAGCTCCACCAAGCTCCCGTACATCGCTGACAGATCAAAGTATCCGCTTGTCATCAGCGGATAGAATGACGAAAGCGGTGCGTAGAAAAACATGCATAGCGCCTCTGCGATAACCAGATAAAACAGCTTTTTATCCTGCCGGAACACCTGAAGCCCATCCTTAAATTCGTCAAGCATATTCTGTTTTTCTGTTTGCTTCCTTTCAAGCCTCGGGATCCTCACAAATGCCAATGCGGCGCTTGCCGCTGCCGCTCCGAGCACATCGCTTATCAGAACGACCGGCATCGGGAACGCCGCATACAGAGCCGCGCCGATAACCGGTCCCAACAGGAACGAGCCGGCATTCATCAGCTGCATCCATCCGTTCGTTTTCACAAGCTGATCCGAAGGAACCAGCTGCGGGATAATGGACTGGATAGCGGGCTGCTGAAATGTACTGCCGATCCCTCTCGCACCGAGCATCACAAGAACCGTCCATACCGGCAGCTCAAACATTGAAAGCAGCACAGCATAAATAAGCGCCGCTATCCCCATTGCCATATCCGAAAATATCGAAATAAACTTCCTGTTAAAACGATCCGCCGCTATCCCTGCGAGCGGACTGAATAATGACATGGGGAGATATGCCACCAACCCTGACATCCCGAGCATCATCGGCGATGCGGTCCGCTCCGCAAGCCACCATATCATCGCAAACTGAACACCGTGACTGCCCAGCATTGAAACAGCCTGTCCCAATGCAACAATAATAAATTTAGATCTCCATTTGTTCCTCTTGTTTTTTTCAGTCATTTTTAATCATCCTCTCTTAATACAAAAATAAACAGACATCAAAAAAGGACAATAAAAAACGAATAATCCCCGATGATGGATTATCCGCGGCTTCACTTTGCGGCATTCATGAACGCCCCCACGCATCAAAAAAACAGATGAGGACGCAAAATGCCCCTACATACACGATCTGACCCGATGAACCTGTACGCAAAATCAAGCACAACAAAAACAACCCATCAAAAATACACGATGAGAACGAATTTTATTCGTGATCTTTATTGCCCTATGATCAGCGAACAGTCGACATCAAGCCACCTCCCTAAAAAATATTTCCGTATCAGTATAGCATAGATACGGAAATATGTCAATATTTAATTTGAACTTTTTACGGAATGCACCGCGTACATTGTTACTATTCACAGTCAACCGGGAGCGCCTGTGCCAACTTGCGCAGCATTGACCTCCCTCCAAATACGATGTATCGGATTTGGGCAAGGGGGTCGAAACGCATTAGCGTTTCGGGGGGCCCGGTACCATCTTAAGCTAAAGCGGCATAGAGAACAACCACAGCGCGGTTCCGCGCGCAGTTCACACTGTGCAGCATAGTGTAAGGCAGTGCTCGGACCCCCTCAACGCCGGAGGCGTTGAACCCCCCTTGCCCGAATTTATTCGCGCGCAGCGCGATAAATTCGGAGGACGTCAAGGAATAGTTCGCCGCGGCTCACATTGACCGTGAATAGTAACTACACATTCATATTTCTTGCCCGTCACATAGACTTTGATTTTTCAATGCAGGCATCCATTGCTTTCATGACCGCGCTTCTCATGCCCTCTTCTTCAAGGACCGCTACGGCATCTATTGTCGTACCCGCGGGCGAGCATACCATGTCCTTTAATTCACCCGGGTGCATGCCCGTTTCGAGCACCATCTTTGCGCTTCCCATGACCGACTGCGCCGCGAATATGTAAGCCTGCTTTCTAGGCATTCCTCCCTTTACCGCGGCATCCGCCATAGCCTCTATAAACATGAAAACATACGCAGGGGATGAGCCGCTTACAGCCGTTACGGCGTCCATAAGCTTTTCGCTGACTGCCTCAGCCTTTCCGAGACTGTTGAATATCCTAAGCACATTATCCGTTTCAGCCTCTGTCATATTATCATTCGGCGATACGGCTGCCATTCCCTCTCCGACAAGAGCGGGCGTATTCGGCATAACGCGCGCAAGCTTCAGCTCATCGATACCGAACGCATCCATAAGCTTTTCTATGCTCTGACCCGCCGCGATAGATACCACTACCGTCTCGGGGCGAATAAACTCCGCAATACCGTCTATTACGCTGTATATGACCGCAGGCTTTACACATAAGAAAAGCATATCCGCCTTTGCCGCCTCCGAATTGTCGGTCGTGACATTCACACCGTACTTCTCCGCCGCCGCTTCAAGCGCTGCTGTGTTTGCATCGGCAACAATTATCTCCGACGGCTCAGCGATCTTATTCTTTACGATACCGCCGATTATAGCGCCGCCCATATTTCCCGCTCCGATAAATCCAAGCTTCATAAAAATCTCCTCCTAAATCATATCGCCACCGGTATCTTAGTTTTCAGCTCATGATATCGGTAATTCTCCAATATAAAATCATCGCGCGTGAATTCATAAAAATCGTGCTTGTCCGCCACATGCAGCACAGGCGCGTCATACGGTTCGTTCGCAATTATCTCCTCTATGATAGGTATATGCCTGTCATAAATATGCGCATCGGCTATAACATGCACCAGCTCTCCCGGCTCGAAGCCGCTCACCTTTGCCATCATTATAAGCAGCGCCGAATACTGTACAACATTCCAATTGTTCGCCGCAAGCATATCCTGCGAGCGCTGATTGAGCACCGCATTCAGCCTGTTTCCCGTAACATTGAACGTCATACTGTACGCGCACGGATACAGATTCATCTCATGCAGATCCTCATGCACATATATATTAGAAATGATTCGTCTCGATGCGGGATTATGCTTTAGGTCATATATTATCCTGTCTACCTGATCGAACTCGCCCTCCGGATATCGGTGCTTTACTCCGAGCTGATATCCGTAAGCCTTACCGATCGAGCCGTCCTCGTCAGCCCATTGATCCCATATATGACTGTGCAGATCCTTTATATTGTTCGATTTTTTCTGCCATATCCACAGTATCTCATCCACCGCGCTCTTTAAATATGTGCGCCTTATGGTAAGTATCGGGAACTCCTTTGAGAGGTCGTAGCGGTTCACTATACCGAACCGCTTTATCGTATGCGCCGGAGTGCCGTCCTCCCAGTGCGGACGCACGTCCATTCCCTCATCGGAAAATCCATGGTCTATGATCTCACGGCAGTTCTTTATAAATATCTCGTCAGCCCTGCTCATTATAATTCTCCGTTCTTTACCTTTTCAAGGTATTCGTCATATGTGCACATACGGTCGGTTATGGATCCGTCCGGATTGATCCTTATGATCCTGTTCGCGATCGTGTTCATGAACTCATGGTCGTGCGATGCAAAGATCACATTTCCCTTAAACGCGCAAAGACCGTTGTTGACCGCCGTTATCGATTCAAGATCCAGATGGTTCGTAGGCTGATCGAGTATGAGCACATTCGAGCCGTAGAGCATCATGCGCGAGAGCATGCATCTGACCTTCTCGCCTCCGGAAAGCACCTTCACGGGCTTGAACACATCATCGCCCGAGAACAGCATCCTGCCCAAGAAGCCGCGGATATATGTCTCGTTCTGCGTTTCAAAGCCGGGCTTTGAATACTGTCTGAGCCAGTCGCAGAGGTTAAGATCACAGCCGTCGAAGAACTCTGAATTATCCTTGGGGAAATAGCTGCGCGAGGTGCTCACTCCCCACTTTATGGTTCCCGAATCCGGCTCGTCCTGCTCGGCAAGCATTTCCAAAAGCGCTGTGACCGCAAGCTCGTTCTCGCCTATTATCGCGATCTTATCATCGTGATTCATCGTAAACGAAATGCCGTCAAGCACCTTCTCGCCGTTCACGGTCTTTGTAACATCCGTGACGGTAAGGAGATCCTTTCCCGCCTCACGATCCATTTCAAATCCGACGAACGGATAACGCCTCGATGATGCCGGCATCTCCTCAACGGAGAGCTTTTCAAGCATCTTTCTTCTGCTCGTCGCCTGTTTCGATTTAGACTTATTAGCCGAGAAACGCTGAATAAATGTCTGCAGCTCCTTTATCTTTTCCTCGTTCCTCTTGTTCTGCTGCTTTATCATCTTCTGCACCAGCTGCGAGGACTCGTACCAGAACTCGTAGTTTCCCACATACATCTTTATCTGTCCGTAGTCTATATCGACCATATGAGTGCAGACAACATTCAGGAAGTATCTGTCATGAGATACCACTATGACCGTTCCTTCGTAATCCAGCAAGAAATCCTCAAGCCATTCCACAGCATTTATATCGAGATGGTTCGTGGGCTCGTCGAGCAGGATTATATCAGGATTTCCGAACAGAGCCTGCGCAAGAAGTATCTTGACCTTCTCGTTGCCGCCAAGCTCCGACATCTGCATATATAAAACACTCTCGTCAAGCCCAAGTCCCTGTATGAGCTTTGAAGCATCCGACTCCGCTTCCCAGCCGTTCATCTCGGCGAACTCACCTTCAAGCTCTGCCGCCTTTATGCCGTCCTCGTCCGTGAAGTCTTCCTTCATGTAGAGCGCGTCCTTCTCCTTCATTATGTCGTAGAGCTTTTTATTGCCCATAATGACTGTATCGAGCACGGAATAATCGTCAAACTCAAAATGGTCCTGCTTAAGGACCGACATACGGCAGTCGGGCGGTATAGAAACGTCTCCCGTGGACGATTCAAGATCACCCGAAAGCACGCGCAGAAATGTCGATTTTCCCGCGCCGTTCGCGCCAATAACGCCGTAGCAGTTTCCCGGAGTAAACTTCAGATTTACGTCCTTAAACAGCGGCTGCCCGTCAAAGTTCACGCTTAAATTATTTACAGTTATCATACAAAAACCTCATAAAACTTTATTTTCAAGTATATCTGTCCGAAAAAGACATACTTATCGGATCATATACCATTATACAACAAACGTGCAGCATTTTCAAGTAGAAATTTGACGTTATTCACATGACTTTATCCCATAAATATCGTCAAAAGGCACTTCTGTGCCATCCTCAAAAACAAGCGCGCGCCTGTCGGTGTCCGCTTTCTTCACAGCTCCGCGCACCGTTATATAGCTCCCGCCGGTCTTTCTGTCGTCCGGCTTGAAATAAGTCACCGAAAGCTCCGGGCGCTCACCTATATTCTTCTTCACCGCGCGCAGCGCCGCATCGATCTCCGCCTTTCTGTCCTCGTCAAGCACTGCCCGCTCATCCGTCAGCCGCGCCGTCTCATTCACCGCATCTCCGTAACCTGTAAGAGCCGCAAACGGCGCAAACTGCGCCGCCCTGTCTGCTATCGCCATATGCGGACGAGTGCTTGAAACATGATGCGGCAGATCTATTATATCCTCGTACCGTTTAATATCATTTCTCTCCATATTCAATTCACCCTCCTGCCGCACATAAAACTCCCGGACGCTCAGCATCCGTTCATTGTACATTCTCAATTATACATTGCATTGCATCACGCTTTATGTCCTCCGATCTGTCTGTTCCTGTCCCTGCCTGTCGCGCCCTCACGGAGGTTCATTCCTTTTATGACAGCGTTTTTTCCGAATTTCTTTTTTATATCTATCATAGCCTGCTGAACACGCTTTTCACGCTCAAGCTCCGACTTTTCTTTCTCGCGTTCTCTCTCCTCGCTCTCGTGATCAGTCAGAAGATCAAGCTGCACGAATTCCGGTCTCGCATACATCTCCGATTCACTCATGACATGGTTCGCTGTAACGTATATGCGGCGCACCATAAGCTTTTTGTTCACTATCTTGTCATACAGCTCCGACGCGGCATGGGTCAGCAGCTTTGACGAGGATGTCTTTTTCCCGAGATTAGCCGTGCCGTGCGCATGCTTGGGTATCCTGCGCCCATATCGGTCCTTTTTCGTCTCTCCCCTGTACGAGTCCGGAACTCCATCCTTATCGTAGCCTACAGTAAGAACGAGCTGATCAGTTACAAGCCCCTTGTCCACAAGCTCCAAAGAGAGAAGATCTGTCATTTCTCGGACTATAAGCCCTGCCTTTTCATGATCATACGGGCATTGAAGCACCTGACCCGAGCAGATACTGTTCGACTGCGGCTTGTATGCCTTTATATCGGCTATCGTGCACGGCTCCCAGCCCCATGCGTGGTCTATCAGAAGCTCCGCGTTTATGCCGAACAGCTTATAGAGCAGATCTTCACTGTAGTATTCGCCCGGCTTCCCCAGAGAACAGCGCGCGATATCGCCCATAGTAAGCAGGCCTTCCGCCTCAAGCTTTTTGGCATACCCCCTGCCCACGCGCCAGAAATCCGTAAGCGGACGATGGCTCCACAAAAGACGCCGGTAGCTCATCTCGTCAAGCTCTGCTATCCTTACTCCGTCGCTGTCCGGCTTTATATGCTTTGCAACGATGTCCATTGCGACCTTTGCAAGATAGAGGTTTGTTCCTATCCCAGCCGTAGCCGTTATTCCCGTTGCCTTGAGCACTTCACGTATCAGCTTCATTGTCAGGTCATGAGCCGAAAGGCCATAGGTTTTAAGATAGCCCGTAAGATCGATAAACACCTCGTCTATCGAATAGACGTGTATATCCTCCGGCGCTATGTACTTTAGATATATTGCGTATATCTCGGAGCTGGATTTCATATAGTGCGCCATTCTCGGCGGAGCTTTGATGAAATCGAGAGAAAGACCCGGCTCTTTTTTCAGCGCGGTATCGTCATACGACGAGCCGGAGAATTTGCGTCCCGGCGCATTGCGCAGCCGCTGCGCATTTACAGCCTTGACCTTCTCTATAACTTCGAAAAGCCTCGCCCTGCCCGGTATGCCGTACGACTTGAGCGGCGGCGATACGGCAAGGCATATGGTCTTCTCCGTCCTGCTCTCATCCGCGACAACGAGGTTCGTTGTCATAGGGTCAAGCCCCCGCTCGATACACTCGACCGACGCATAAAACGATTTCAGATCGATCGCCGCATAAACACGTCCGTCATCATCCACTTTAACTCCTCCCTTCACGCCTGCTTTTGCTGTTATTATACCATACACGGAGTCGAATGTCCACACAAAGATATATTTTGAAGCACGGTTTTTGAATGAGTGGTTACTGTTCAATAACCGTGATATTAAACGAAAACCATCTTGACAATTGATGTATTATATTATATGATAAGTATAGTTGTAGTTGTTTTGTGGGCCTTTTAATCTAATATCCGGAGGTGCACAAGGAAGAGTGAATAAAGATGAAAAACAAAAGGATATTGAATTGATAAAGGATCAAAATTTGCGCTGTTGGAATTAAGCTGCATCAGGAGTAATGGAGCCGCGTCACAATGATATCCTTTTGTTATAGGAAAGCGGGATAATATTATGAAATTAAGGATCGCCATATGCGATGACGAAAAGGACGAATTGACCAAAGAGAGCTGTCTGATAC